>JACETR010000002.1 GCA_013911165.1 Planctomycetota bacterium
ATGGTGCGGTTCACAAATTTGAGGGAATCGTGACCGTCTTCCATCCCGCTCAAGGGGGTCCTTGTCTTCGGTGTCTTCATCCGAGCCCACCTTCCGCTGAGGACTGTGGCAGTTGTGCAGAAGTGGGAGTTTTGGGAGTTTTGCCCGGTTTGGTCGGAATTTATCAGTCTCTGGAGGCCTTGAAGCTGATCGCAGGCTTCGGAAAACCCCTGATAGGCAGGATTTTGGCCCTGGATACTCTCTCGGGGGACCAAAGGAAGATCCAGCTCCCCGTTGACAAGGGTTGCGCCTGTAACCCCTGTTAATCAAGCATGTACTCTTGTTGTAAGTAACTATTTGTTAGCATATTAATTTTATCTTAGTTATTGCGGTCGGTCATTAATGTCAGTTTACTTAGGGCGGTTATTCAGCCGGAGGTCCGTGAGTTAACTGCGGATATTCACGGCATCGTGACTGGAAGATATTCAAAAGCGGAAGAAAAACATGCCCCTGCCCAGCCTCAAGCCGGTACTGAGAAGTATTGCATTCCTAATCCTGATGACAGGAATAACGGTATCTGGAAATCTTCCAGGAGCGGATGACACCATCTATCTCGGTGGTGCTCATGGCCCGCAAATCTACAATCCACAAGCTCGTATTCAGCCAGGGGGTGTGGAGGAATTTTCATTCTTCTTCATCGATCCTTCCAGCAACATTCAGGGATTCACGATTGCCGCCTGTTTCGAGTCGCCACTCATTGCGTTACCGGGTTCCTTTTCCATCGAAAACACGGTGCTCGAAGATGTGGGAGCGGAGTACGTCGAACAGCAGTTTGACAATGACGATGACGATGGTGATGGACGTGAAATTCTCATCGGAATTCTCGTCGATTATCTGCCACCCTTTGCCGGCCAGACTGTTCCTCCCAGTTTTCTCCCACAAGAGATCGGCTATTTTGAGTTTTATGCACCGGAAGATGCTCAGTGTTTCGAGTGCTATACAGTTGAGTTCTGCGACAACATCAACGGTACCGGGGGAGTGTTTCTGTCGAACAGGGTCGTGATTGGCAACCAGTCAATTCCACCTGTGTTGTCTTATCCCGGACAGATCTGTGTCCCGGCTACGGCATTGTTCATTCGTGGTGATAGCAACAATGACGGAATCGTCGATGTCGCGGATCCGATCTTCTCTTTGCACTATCTCTTTACGGATGGCCTGCAACCTAGTTGCATGGATGCTGCTGACGCAGACGATGATGGTTTCTACAACATTACCGATGTGGTGTTCACGCTTTATTTTGTTTTTGGTATCGGTATCGCACCGCCGTATCCCTATCCGGAATGCGGACTGGAAGATTACCCTGGAGAGGATGATTTCAACTGTATTCAACCTTCCGGTGGTTGTCCGGAATGCCCCTGATGAAACGCGGGATCAGGTTCAAAATGCGTCATATCCTTCTCTGTCTGCTTATTCCTGTTTTATTCTCAACCACGGTTTTGGGGGCAGATCGCTTTGTACCCGGTCAGTTTGCGACCATCACGGAAGCGATCGCCGCTTCCAATGACGGTGATCGTGTTCTCGTATCCCAGGGAACCTATGAGGAGTTCGTCGATTATTCTGGTAAAGCGATTGAGGTGATCGGGGTTGATGGGCCAGACCTGACGATTCTTGAGGGAGCGGCTTCTTTTCTGTCAGTAGCAAAGATCGATGCACCTTCAGGGAGCAGTCGATTGGAAGGATTCACCCTCCAGAATGGCTTCGGTGTCAGCTGTGGAGATCCTTTGACGATTTGTGGCGGCGGCGTGGTCATTCTCCAGTCTTCCGCGGTGATTGAGAATTGCATCTTAGTGGGAAACACATCCTCAAATGGCGGTGGATTACATGCTGAAGAGTCGTCTGTAATTCTCACGGGCTGCACATTCATGAGCAACTTCGCCAATCAGGGAGCAGGTGTTTCCATTGATGGCGGTTCTTGCGAAATTTCACAGTGTGATTTTATTGATAACACTGCCTATGCCTGGGGGGGCGGTTTGTTCGCCGGTAATGAAGCAGAGTTGACCATCGAAGACTGCAATTTCACCGCAAACAGCAGTGAATCCGGCGGCGGTTTCATGATGTCAGGGGCGATCGGAACGATGTCGAATTGCCTGATTGATGGTAATCAGGCATTTGATGAAGGAGGCGGCGGCCTCTTCGAGCAGTTTGCCAACTTCTCTGTCAGTGGGCTTCAGGTGATCCAGAATACGGCCAGTGATGGTGGGGGCCTGGGGATTACCCATTTCTCCACAGTTGACCTGGCCGACAGTGAGATCAGCCTCAACAGTGCGGACAACGACGGCGGTGGAATCTACAGTTTTGAGAACTTTTCCACTTATCGCAGATTGAGAATCGTGGGTAACAGTGCGGATCAGCGTGGGGGTGGCATGATGTTGCGCTTCTTCGGCGATCCTCTCGTGGAGAACTGTCTCATTCTGGATAATCAGGCAACCGTTTCAGGCGGTGGAATCGGCTGTGCAGAGGACGTTTCACCCCAGATTCTCCACTGCACACTCGACCGAAATACCACTCTCGGTTTGGGTGGCGGCATTCGCGCTGACAACCTTTGTTTCCCGACACTCGTCAATTGCATCATCTGGCGCAATCGGGCCCAGCAGGAAACGGGAGTCTCCACTGGTCCACAGTCCAGCTTCGATTTGATTCACGTTTTGATGCAGGGAGCAGATCCGGATGATCCGCTGGTGTTTCAGCAGGATGCTGAGCTGGATGATTTCGGGTATCCGAGTGAGTGTTCGGCAGCCATCGATGAAGGCACCGACGAATATCCCGGACTTCCTGACACTGATATTGACGGTGTCTCGCGGCCTCAGGGACTGCGGCGTGATCTCGGTGCCCATGAGGCTCCCGGTTATGGCCACTGTTTCGTGAGGGGAGACTGTAACGGAAATCAGGCGGTGGAAATTGCGGATGCCCTGTTGGTTCTGGGCTATCTGTTCAATGGGGAAGAAGTCACCGGTTGTGTGGAAGCCTGTGATTTTCAGGATGACGGTTTTATCTCTGTGACCGATGCGATCCAAACCATCTCATTGTTGTTCTCGGGTGGATCTCCCCCCGCACAGCCTTACCCCTTTCCCGGACCTGACGTAAATTTGCTCAATAGCCAAATCAACGAGTGCTGGGTCTTGCCCTAGTCCTGATTTGTCTCTTACGCCAGAAGATCCTTGACGACATTCCCATGCACATCGGTGAGACGGAAATCTCGCCCTTGGTAGGGGTACGTCAACTGCTCGTGATCAAAACCCATCAGGTGCAGGATCGTCGCCTGCAGATCGTGGACTCCAACGGGGTCGCGGGTGATGCGATAGCCGAATTCGTCAGTCTCACCATGGGTGTAACCGCCCTTCACCCCACCTCCTGCCATCCACATCGAGTAGCAATGGGGGTGATGGTCCCGACCGAGATAGGTCGAGCCGTTCCGCTCTTCATTCATCGCGGTCCGTCCAAACTCTCCGGTCCAGATAACCAACGTATCGTCGAGTAGCCCCCGTTGGCGCAGGTCTTTGATCAGTGCAGCAACCGGTCGATCGGTCTCCTGACATTTTTTGGGCAGTTGGTGAATGATGTCGTCACTGGGATTGGTGCCATGGGTATCCCAGCCCCAGTCGAAGAGTTGAACGAAGCGGACGTCCTGCTCCACCATCCTGCGGGCGAGGAGGCAATTGCGGGCGAAGCTCGATGGTTCATCGCCGATGCCATACATCTCCAGGGTCCTGGGGTCTTCCTTGCCAAGGTCCATCACCTCGGGAACCGAAGTCTGCATGCGATAGGCGAGTTCATACTGCTCGATACGGGTGATCGTTTCCGGGTCGGCATCCTTTGTAGCAGCGATACGGTCCAGAGCCTGAATCGCATCGATGCTGCCACGACGAGTCACGCCATCGATTCCGGGAGGGTTGCCCAGATAGAGCACCGGATCACCGCTGGTTCGACACTGGACTCCCTGATGTACCGAAGGAAGGAATCCGGATCCCCAGACACTTTTCCCGGAGCTGGGAGTTTTACCCCCTGATACGAGAACCACATAGGAAGGCAGGTTTTGATTGGCACTGCCGAGGCCCCACGTCAGCCAGGAACCCATCGAAGGGCGTCCGAACCGTGGGGATCCCGTGTAGATGAACATTTGCGCAGGAGCGTGATTGAACTGATCGGTATGCATGGAGTGGATCATGCAAATTTCTTCTGAGACCTTGCTCAACTCCGGCATCAGTTCTGAAAACTGCATCCCGGTTTTTGAGTGACGCTGAAACTCGTAGGGGCTGGCCAGAATCTTTGGGTGTCCCTTGATGAAGGGAAAGATTTCATTGGCCATCAGGTGGTCAGGGCAAGGTTGTCCATCCAGCTCCTTGAGCAGGGGCTTCGGATCGAAGAGATCCTGTTGCGGAGGAGATCCGGCCAGATGAATGGCGATGACCCGGCGAGCACGGGGCTTGAAGTGGGGGTTTCCGGGCAGCCACGACGTATCGGTATCCGTGTCAGCAAACAGTTTCTGACCCATACCTGAGAAGGCGATACCGCCGATGCCCAAGCCGATACGCCCAAGAAACCAGCGACGGGTAATCTCCTGATGGTGCTCCAGAAAATGTTGGTTCTGAGGATTCATCTTCATCTTCTCACCAAAACTTCATCGAGGTTGAGAATCACATTCGCCACCATCACCATCGCCGCCTTGCTTGCAATCTCCGTCGGCGAAGTCTGTGGCCAGCGAACCGATTCGAGGAGCAGGGTGGCCTGTTCCGGATTTTCGAGGAATCGACGCTGCTCTTCCTGCAGATAATCGTGGAGTGTTGCAAACTCCTCGGCATCCGGGAGGCGGCAGGTCGCAAGACGGAAAGCGAGTCGCAGGGCTTCCTTGTTGTCTTCATGTTGAATCAAGCTGCGGTGGGCGAGGCCTCCTGCTGCTTCCAGATACACCGGGTCGTTGAGTGTGACCAGTGCCTGAAGTGGCGTGTTGGTTCGAATCCTCCGGGAATGACACACCTGTCGATCCGGTGAATCAAAGATCAGCATCGCCGGGTATGGAGCCGTGCGTCGCCAGTAGGTGTAGATACTGCGACGCACCCGATCCTCACCACTGCTGGTGGGCCACTGGGAGCCGTTGTAGACGACCTGCCAGACTCCGTCCGGTTGTGGGGGATAAACCGGAGGGCCGTGCATCTTGGGTGAAAGCAGGCCACCGATGGCCAATGCCTGATCTCGGATCGTTTCTGCGGGCAGGCGCACTCGTGAAGAACGGGCGAGCCAGCGGTTTTGTGGATCCAGCATCTGTTGGGTTTCGTCGACACGGCTACTGCGTCGGTAGGTTTCGCTGGTGAGAATTCTCCGCAACAGTTTTTTCATGCTCCAGCCATCATCCGTTTGCCAGGTGACTGCCAGATAATCGAGGAGGTCGCCATGGCTGGGTAAGTCTCCCTGTGTTCCCAGATCTTCGACGGTGGGTACCAGTCCAAGGCCAAAGATCTGTTCCCAAATCCGGTTCACCTGAACCCGGGCTGTCAGCGGATTACTCGGATCGATCAGCCAGCGGGCAAAGCGCAGGCGACTCGGTTTTTCTGAAACGGCGAAGGGTGGCAAAAATGCCGGGGCCGCTGCGGAGACCACCTGCCCCGGTTGCAGGTAGGAACCACGCTGCAGTAAATGGGTCGCCCGTTCCTTCCCGGTGGCGAGGGGTTGGAGGATGGGCAATGGCAGGGCTCGTCGCTCAATTCGGGTGATCTCTTCACGCTGGTGGGCAATGGCGCTTCGCGCCGGGAAGAGGGCGCGCCTGCCGAAGATCGAGATTTCACGCCTCCACCACTCATGCACCCGGTTTCTTGCTTCGGCGTTACCGTCACGGGCGGGTTCGATGGAAGAGCGGATCTCTGCAGGAAGGAGATCCTGATCAAACTCGTTGGCCGCAGCGAGGAAGTCGGGGAAGAGAATTTCCGGATGGGCCGCCGGTGGATTTTTTCGCATCAGGCGAACTCCACCCCATTCGATCTCGCCACCGACCTGGGTCAGTGCGAGACCGTTGAGTCGCGACCCGGGCATCATTCCCACCGTGGAGGCGGGAATTTGCAGCACTTGCCATTCGGGATTCTGCAGTGGGTCAACCTCGGGAGTCATCGGCCAGCGAGAACTCGTTCCCGGTTGCCCCCACGGGATTCGATCATCGCCCCAATAGGCCCGATGTTCCCAGGCGGAAGCATCGGCAGCGTGAACCTGCAGCATCAGGGTATTCGGAGCCTTTCGAATCCTGACGTGGATCGCAAAGACATCTCCTTCAGCAAGCGTCACAGGGTGCAGGCTGCGATCGAAATAAACCTGACGCGTCTGCTGATCGGGGGCGGTCTGGTGGATCACATGGGAGATGCCTGGAGGGGCCACTTCATCCAGAGCCGTCCATACCCAGGGAGTGACGCGGTCATCGATGGTTTCAGTCGCCAGTGGCAGGGTGTAGCCGGACCAGACCAGATCACGCCACAGTGCAGTCAGGGGCAGGACGGTGCGATCGACTTCAGGAAGTGGTTGATGGCGGTACTGCTCTTCCAACTCCTGAAGCACGGTTTTGGCGGAGTCCAGTTCTTGCTGATCCGGAACGGAAAGGTAGGGCAAGGTCGGAAACTCATCGTTGCGATCTGCGTCTTCGGTCTGATTGAAAATATCGTAGAGCTGGTAGTACTCCAACTGTGACAGGGGATCGTATTTGTGATCGTGACATTGGGCACAGGAGGCGGTCAGACCCATCCATACCTGCATCGTCGTGTTCACCCGATCCACCACCGCTGCTACCCGGAACTCCTCATCCTGGGTTCCGCCTTCATCGTTGGTCAGGGTATTGCGGTGAAACGCTGTGGCGATGCGAGTCTCGGTGTCGGCATCGGTGAGCAGGTCGCCAGCGATCTGCTCCAGTGTAAAGCGATCGAAGGGCATGTCCTCGTTGAGGGCCCGAATTACCCAGTCTCGCCAGGGCCAGATGTGCCGATGTCCATCCTGTTCGTATCCCTTGGTATCGGCGTAGCGTGCCAGATCGAGCCAAGGGCTCGCCCAACGTTCCCCAAAGGTGGGCAATGAAAGCAGGTGGTCGATCCAGCGAACCCAGGCCCCCTGCGAATCCTCCGAATGATCTTTGAGGAAACGGTCGAGATCCTTCAGATCCGGCGGCAGGCCGGTCAGATCGAGGGCCGCCCTGCGAGCGAGGATCTCCGGATCTGCCATGGCTGAAGCGGAGAGCCCTTGCTCTTTGATAGCGGCATCGATGAAGGCATCGATGGGATTCCATCGTTCAAGAGGAGGGGGGATCCTGGTCGGAGCTGTGAAACTCCAGTGTTCCTTCCATGGTGCGCCCGCATCGATCCAGGCGAGGAGGATGCTCTTCTCCCGCTCATCCAGTGACTCATGAAAGTCGGGGGGAGGCATTTGGTCATCCGGATCGTCGGTCGTGATTCGCTGTCCGAGGAGACTCTCATTCGAGTTTCCGGGCGTGATGACCTCCAGGGCTTCACTCTCGAGATCGAGGCGAAGACTGCCGCGACGTGTCTGTTGGTCCGGGCCGTGACAGGGGAGGCAATGACGAGAGAGAATCGGACGGACTTCAGAGGCGAAATCTGGCGGAATGGAGACGGAATCACCCCCGCGGCCCTGTGTAAAGACACAGAACAACAGAGCCATTAACCATGTGACCATGCGATGGTGCATTCGGACCTCCCGCCCACATTATCCCTCAAAAATGCCACGGAGAAACGGGGAAGGCTTCGGAGTTCAGGCGAAGAGCTGGTCGTTGGAAGGGTGCCAGCCAAAGAGTCGATATGCGGGAAGCAGCCGCTCCCACTCGTCGACGATCCGCTGACGGAATCCCCCCGAGGTGACAAAGAGGGAGTCCTTCTCGATCTGCTTTTCAATGTGAATCCAGTGCTCACCCGGCGTGAAGTGTTTTCTCACCGACTTCCATTCGATGTCGTCTACCGAGGGGCAGGGACGGGAAGTTTTGTTGTCATGGATTCGCAAATCGTATCCATCGAGATTTCGCATGGCGGAACCGAGTGCTTCCCGGCAACTCTGTTTACCCATTTGGCGCCGCAGATTTTCACCGTCCCACCATGCTTTGGGATGAACTTTGAGTCCAATCATCAAGCCCTGATGGTGGATCTCCAAAACCAGGAGGGCGTGGAAGTAATCACTGCCCAGGTCTTCACCAATTTCCTGACCGAGGTGTGCTTCGAGTGCCTTGCGTTCTTCATCGCTGCGGGAGAGATAGACCCATTGACGATCGACCTTGAAGGAATTGATTTTGTGGGGATGGTGGAGGCTCGCACGGGAAGTGAAATCCCGAACGCCATCTGAAAGGGTTGCTGCACCGGCTTTGCCGATCTCATCGAGTTTGCGACGGACCTCCAGGCGCGCATCGTTATATTCTGCGTTTCCCTGAACCCCCGGGGCAAATCGCTCAAAATCTCCCGGTAGAAACCGGTAACCCTCAGCGTTCATGTGTCTCTTTTCCCATCGATCAATGCGAGTTTCCTGCCATTCATGGCCGGGAAATCCGTCGATTAGGCCCCCCGGCCAAGTTGCCGAAGTTGGGGCAAAGGATTACTGTATAACGATATCTGTGCAGTGTTCAAGCGGGCCTTTGTTGACCGCCTGAACCGCCAGCCTGAAAGGCGTTGATCATGTCCAAGTTGTCAGCATTCTCTCTCAAGGAATGGATCGACGAGCATCGTCATCTGCTCAAGCCTCCTGTTGGTAATCAGGTCGTTTGGAAGAATACCGATTTCATCGTCATGATCGTAGGTGGACCCAATCTTCGTAAAGATTATCACATCAATGAAACCGAAGAGTTCTTCCACCAGTTGGAGGGGGACATGGTTCTCCGGATCAAGGAGGACGGTGAAGTCCGCGACATCGAGATCCGTGAAGGGGATGTCTTTCTTCTGCCACCCGGTATTCCCCATTCACCCCAGCGGGGAGAGGGTACCGTCGGCATGGTGGTCGAGCGGAAGCGCCCGGACGGTGTCGAGGACCAGTTCGTCGTCTATTGTGATGAATGCGAACACAAGGTGCTGCATGCCCAGTTTGTGCTGACCGATATCGTTGGCCAACTGAAACCATTGCTGGGCAACTTCTGGGACAATGAAGACCAGCGTACCTGTTCCGAGTGCGGTGCAGTGGTCCAGCCAGTCCGCTGATCAGAAACTGAATTTCATTGACGGATCGAAACATTGATTCAGCAGGCGTGACGAAACCCAGGAGATCTGCATGTCCCTCAAGATAGATTTGCACACCCATATTCTTCCGCAGCAGTGGCCCGATCTTGCGCAAAGATATGGCTACGATGGATTTGTCACCATTGAGCATCATGCTCCCTGCTGTGCCCGACTTTGGAAAGATGGGAAGTTCTTCCGCGAAATCGACGACCGTTGCTGGAGTCCTGAACGCAGAATTCAGGACTGTGATCAGCAGGGGGTCGATGTGCAGGCGTTGTCGACGGTTCCGATCATGTTCAGTTACTGGGCAAAGGCCACGGATGCCCACGACCTCTCAAAGCTGCTGAACGATCACATTGCAGAGGTGGTCAAGGATCATCCACAGAGGTTTGTCGGTCTTGGAACGGTTCCGCTTCAGGATCCGGAATTGGCCTGCCTCGAAATGGATCGCTGTGTGGATGAATTGAATTTCCCCGGGTTACAGATCGGAACCCACTGTGGGAAGTGGAATCTCGACGCCCCGGAACTGTTCCCCGTTCTGGAACATGCCGCTCGCAGGGGAGTTTCCATCTTCGTTCACCCGTGGGACATGCTCGGGGCTGATCGATTGGGTTCGTACTTCCTCCCCTGGTTGGTGGGAATGCCGGCCGAGACAAGCCTGGCCATCTGTTCGATGATCTTCGGAGGAATTTTTGATCGTCTGCCGGATCTGAAAATCTGCTTCGCCCATGGAGGCGGTTCATTTCCGGGGACCCTCGCCAGAATCGAAAAAGGTTACAAGGCGAGGCCCGATCTCTGTGCCGTCAATGGGTGCGGTGCTCCCAGTGACTACATTGGCAAATTTTATCTCGACACCCTCGTCCATGATCCTGAGATGTTGCATCAGGTCATGGCCATGTTTGGCGTAGAGAAGCTGGCTCTTGGCAGTGATTATCCATTTCCGCTCGGAGAGGATCATCCGGGTGCAATGATTGAGGCGATGGAAAAACTGACGGAGCACGAGCGCAGCAGAATGTTGGGCGGAACAGCCCTGGAATTTCTCGGACTTCAGGAGGATTCCTTTTCTGGTGCGTCGGGGGGTGGAGAACGATGAACTTTCTTGAAAAGGCACAAAGCCTGGAGGCCGCTGAACCAGTTTCCAGCCGCCGGCACCTGTTTCACATCCCGACCGGAAGTGATGGGGAAGAGATCGTCTACTTCTGTGGCAACTCACTGGGCTTGATGCCAAAAGCAGTAGAAGGAGATCTACAGGCCGAATTGGAAGACTGGCGTGATTTGGCTGTGGATGGGCATCACCATGCGCGTCGCCCATGGTATCCATACCACGAGTCATTCCGGGAAACAGGAGCCCGACTGGTTGGGGCGAAGCCGGGTGAAGTGGTGTTTATGAACACCCTGACTGCCAATCTTCATTTTCTGATGGCGTCCTTCTACAGGCCGGAAGGAAAGCGAACCCGCATTCTTTCAGATGCTCCGACTTTTCCGTCAGACATCTACGCTCTGCAGTCGCAGATTCGGTGGCATGGTGGAGATATTGAACGGGACATGCTGGTCTTGCATCCCCGAGATGGTGAAAGTTGCCTCGATGACTCCGAAATTATACGGGGGATTGAGGAAAATGCGGATGAGTTGGGTCTGGTGATGTTGGCAGGAGTCAATTTCTTTACCGGACAGGCATACGATTTGGCGGCCATCGCAAAAGTGTGTCAGAAACATCGCATTCCATTTGGTGTAGACCTCGCTCATGCCGCAGGAAATTTGCACCTGCAGTTGCATGACGACGGAGTCGATTTCGCGGCATGGTGTAGTTACAAATATGTCAACTGCGGCCCCGGTGCGATTGGGGGGGCTTTCGTGCACGAAAAGCATGCCCAAGATACGGATCTGGTTCGCCTTGCGGGTTGGTGGGGCAATGATCCTGCGACGCGTTTTCAAATGGATGAGAAAACCGATTTTGTCCCTCATCCGGGGGCAGAAGGATGGCAGGTTTCCAACCCGCCCATCTTTTCGATGACACCCTTGCATGCTTCTCTGGCTATTTTTGATGAAGTCGGCATGGAGGCGTTGCGGGATCGTTCGACCAGAATGACCGCTTTCCTTGAGGAGTGCATTGGTGACCTGGGTGGAGAGCACTATTCGATCATTACCCCTTCTGATCCACGATCTCGGGGGGCACAGATCTCGATTCGGGTTCACAGGGATGCTCCCGGGTTGCGGGAGTCACTTCAAAAGGCTGGGATCGTGACAGATTTCAGACCTCCGGATGTGATCCGTATCGCACCCACTCCGCTCTACAACACCTACGAAGAGATTGCCCGATTCGCACAAATTCTGGGCGAACGGGTGGGGGCGGGTGTCTGAAATGTCCCAGAAATCAATCGTCATCGCAGGGGGTGGACTCACTGGAGCGTTGGCAGCGTTGATGTTGGCTCGTGATGGTCACCGGGTATCTCTTTACGAAAGACGCGGAGATATTCGCAATGCGGAAATTGTCCATGGTCGAAGTATCAATCTGGCGATCTCTACACGTGGCCTGACAGCTCTCGACAGAGTGGGATTAAAAGAAAAAGTTCTGGAGATGGCAGTACCGATGCGTGGCAGGCTCATGCACGGCAAGGACCGCTCGACTACTTTTCAGGCTTATTCCTCGGACCCGAATGAAAATATTTACAGCATCTCCAGAGGAGGGCTGAACCGTTTTCTGATCGAACAGGCCGCCGCAGAAGAAAATGTAGACCTTCATTTTCTTCATCGCTGTGAAGAAGTGGATGCGCGCGCAGGAGTCGCAACCTTCAAGAATGATGAGAATGGTGAAACGGTCGAGGTCAGTGGGGATCTGCTGATCGGAGCAGATGGCGCCTACTCTGCGGTCCGGAAAAACCTGATGGTTGGTGACCAGTTTGATTTTTCACAGGAATATCTGACGCATGGATACATGGAACTCTACCTTCCTGCAGCAAAAGGAGGAGAGTTCCCTATAGAGAAAAATGCACTGCACATTTGGCCCAGGGGTCACTTTATGATGATTGCCCTGCCGAATGATGACGGTTCCTTCACGGGAACCCTCTTCTGGCCAAACAAGGGTGATGGTGCATTCTCCCATCTCAAGGATGCGGACCAGGTAAACAGATATTTTGCCGAGTGGTTTCCAGATGTTCCCGATTTGATCCCGGACCTGGAGAAGCAGTATCTGGATGCCAATCCCTCTTCACTGGTGACGATTCGTTGTCGACCATGGGTCGTTGGGAAAACGGTCCTGGTCGGGGATTCTGCCCATGCAATTGTTCCCTTCTATGGGCAGGGAATGAACGCAGGCTTTGAGGATGTGAGAATCCTCTGCGAAGAGATGGAATCTCACCCTGATGACCTTGAGGAAGCACTTCAGTCTTATCAGGAATTACGCGTCGAAAATGGCAATGCCATCGCAGATCTGGCTCTGGCCAATTTCCACGAAATGCAGGACCATGTCGCTCGGCCGACTTTCCTGCTCTACAAGAAGTTCTCCAACCTGCTTCAGAAGCTGTTCCCCGGGTGGTACCGTTCCCTCTACTCGATGGTCAGCTTTTCGAACACGCCCTATTCAGAGGCGATTAGAATCGCCCGATCACAGGATCAAGCGATCCGAGTCGTCTTTCCGCTGCTGTTAATGATCATCGCTGTTGCGATAGTCTGGAGTTTGAAGTGACACTGACCTATCACGATTATCTGGGTATTCCGGAAATCCTTGAGCTTCAAACCCCTCGGTCCAATCCACCTGAGCATGATGAAACCCTCTTTATCATCATCCACCAGACTTACGAGCTGTGGTTCAAGCAGTTTCTTCACGAGATGGACAGGGCTGAGGCTTGCCTGAACTCTGATGATCTTTGGGGTTGTGTCGCAACCCTCAAGAGGATGCGCATGATCCTCAAAACTCTGGTTCAACAGGTTGATATCCTGGAGACGATGACTCCGTTGAGTTTTGTTTCTTTCAGAGATCGTCTCGATACCGCCAGCGGTTTCCAGTCTGTTCAGTTTCGTATCATGGAATTCCGCCTTGGTCACAAGAGGCAGCGAATTCTTGACATGACCGCTGAAGAAGTGCCCTTGCGAGATCAGCTCGTCGAGGCGATGGAAAAACCGAGCCTGATGGATGTGTTGAACGGATTCCTTTCACGGATGGGTTGTGACATACCGGCGGAAGTGCTCGATCGGGATGTTCGCGAGGCTACGGCTCCGAGCGAAGGCGTTCAGAATGAATTGCTGAAGATGTACCGGGAGCGACCAGACGTCTCTGTCATGCTCGAATTGCTGACCGACATCGACGAAGGCATTCAGGAATGGCGTTATCGTCACGTCAAACTCGCAGAAAGAACCATCGGAGCCAAAATCGGTACGGGTGGAAGCGACGGTGTCGAATTCCTCAAGCGTACTCTTTTCACCCCTCTATTCCCCGATCTGTGGGCGATTCGCTCCGAGATGTAGGCGATCTTTGAATCTGATCGATATCTCACCTCTTCTGAGCTCAAACACCGCGGTCTTTCCGGGTGACACCCCTTTGCAAAGAGAGGTCCTTATGGACCTTCATGAGGGGAACCATCTGACTTTGTCCACATTGAGGTCGACGGTTCATCTGGGAAGTCATTTGGATGCTCCCAGTCATTATGATCCGGACGGAATGACCATCGAGCAGGCGGACTTGTCACTTTGCATCGGGGAATGCCAGGTAATTGAAACGAGTTGCGAACCCGGTACTGAGATCGGTGTCGACGACCTTCAATCAAAGCCTGAATCTTCGAGGATTCTTCTTAAAACTGGCAGTCACCCCGACCCGGATCACTGGGCAGGCGATTTTTGTGGGGTATCCCCGGCTCTGATCGACGAGCTTTCTGCCAAGGGCGTGCGATTGCTGGGCGTGGATACGCCGAGTGTCGATTTGGCCGATTCCAAGGATCTTCAATCCCATGCAGCCTGTCGACGCGGGTCGATCTGGATTCTCGAGGGGTTGGTTTTGACGGAAGCTGCCCCCGGGTTTTATGAACTGATCGCATTGCCTCTTCGTCTCAGCGGATTTGATGCCTCCCCGGTTCGAGCGGTGCTGCGCCCTCTTGGAGATTCCGACTGAATGGATCCGGACCATCCCGAAATCAGTGAGTTTCGCAAACCGGCCCTATTGGTGTTCCTGGTCTGGGTGACTCGTCAGCACACCGATGCTCTTGTGACTCTTTGTGGTCTCAAATTGGTTGGGTCGAAGTTGAAGATCGGCAATTTGATTGAGGCATTTCAGTGCTCTGGCGAGGAGTGGAAAAGCGCTCACCAGAATGCCGACACTCTCAAGGCGGGATCCGCTGAAGAGACTGATATGATTCGTGCGGGGTTTCTGGAGTTGACCGGATTTGAGAATGAGACGGTCGAAGAAATCCGCAAACAACTGCAGATTTAAGGCAGGGGATCTACGACAGGGGATCTACGGCAGGCGCAATCGCGTCGCTTCCTTTGGCTCAATAAAGATGACCGCAGAAGTGGGACCACTGTCCAGATCTGCCTGTATTTCATACTGACCCGGAGAAAGGGTGACTCTGCTCGACCCTCTGGGGCCTGTGGTTCGCAGGGCCCATGCCTCCGGAATCTCCGGAGCTGAGAGGGGCAGGATCTTGAAGGGATGATTGGCCAGTACTTCTCCCTCGAGACCCACCAGAGTTACTGTTACTTCACCCGCAGGTTGAAGAGTGGCTTTGATCGGCAGGGGAAAATCTGAGGGCCCGGTAGAGAAAAAGTAGGGGGTCCATCCACGCTGGTAAACAACACCAACTCCACCTCCACGTGGCCAAAGGAATGTCTCCGGTTGCTGCGTTCTTTTCAATGGAGACATCTCCCCATTCTCTGCCAGCAAATAGACCGGAACATTGGTCAGGGTCGGCTCACTGTATTCGTCACGGGCTGCAAACACGGTAATCATCAATTCTGTGGCTCCATCAAATTGGAACTCTTCGTACTGATCACCCGTAACCTCGAAGCTGCGATTCTGTGCAAAAACACGATCAGGAAGTTGCAAGAAGACCCATTTGTAGGTTCCGTACGGCACGTTATCGATGACGAATCGTCCCTCATCATCCGTGACGAAAGAAAAGGGTCGCGGCCCAAACAGGCTTCCCTGAAGACCAATCACTGATTCTCCGACGGGTCCCATAACCCGACCTTCAATACGGCCGGTGTTCAATGAAAGAACCACTTCACTGTCAGAGAACAATTCTTGCTCAAGGGTGGTTCCCTCACCGTTACCGGTGGGGGATGTCCAGATGAAACGCCATAACCCCGGGCTGGGAAGCCTGGCTTCAAACTGGCCGAACTCGGAAACAGGAATCGTCGCTGAAGCCTGAGTTTCACGGCACCAGGTCTGAACCGTTCCGCCCGTCACTGGCTGACCATTGCGCAGGACGCTTCCGGATACCTGAATCGAGGGCCCGAGTCGGAATACCAGATCCCGCTCTTCTCCCTCACCGATCTCAATCTCCCTGCGAGCCAGAACTTTGGATCCGGAGCGGATGCTGACCATATGACGTCCCGCGATCAGGCCACCCAGACGCTGGGTGGGACCTTCAAGAATGACTGGAGGGACTGGAACAGGTGCACCCATTTCAACAGGAGTCCGAGGCTCGACAACCCGACTCTCAACGAGAATGTCATCGGCAAAGTCGAGTTCAGGGGATTCGACGCTGACCCACAACACACTTTCGGGTGCGATGGCGAGGAGCAATTCCCCTGCGGGAGTATTTGAAGTGGCAGCTCCCTGGTTGAGATCCGCTTCCTCCCACTTCCAGCGGGAAGGAGCAAATCCTTCGGCCCGAACGGTAACAGCGGCCTGCATCACCTCCGGTACCTCGACAGAAAAATATCCACCCGATCGAGTACGGGAATGACCAAGGGGAATCGACCCTTTGAAGTTTCTGAAGGCAACAGTGGCTTCTGCAACAGGAAGACCCGTGGTGATATCGATGACCTGGCCTGCAAAGCGGGTTCTCGGCCCTGTTGGTATCTGGGGGCTGTTTCCCTGTGGGTCATCAATGGATCCCAATTCCGGATCGGACCCTTCCTCCGAGACTGGAGGATTTTTCGGGTTTCCAAAATGCGGGTTCGTGGAGATGGGAGAGTTGTCACCCAAAAAGAATCGACCGACGACGAGGGCAAGGCCGCCGACAAGGATCAGAACGATGGCGAGGACACGTTTGTCGATGGTGATCAAAAAACCGTCTCCCTACCCTCTGGGTGCGTGAACGATCACTTTCAATTCTACGGCGATGGGAGTGGGAAGAGCCCCTACTTCCACGGTCGTCCGACAAGGTCGTATTTCACCGAAGTATTCCTCATAGACTTTGTTGAAGGCTGCAAAGTCCTTCTTCATGTCCGTCAGGTAAACGGCGACGTCGACCACTTCATCCCAGCGAGCCCCTGAATCTTCGACCACTTTCTGGACGTTTTCAAAACAGGAGCGGCACTGGGTTTCGATACAGTAGTCTACGATGTTTCCCTCAGGAGAGAGGGTGACCCCCGGAATCTCCTTCGTACCGCGTGATCTGGGCCCTACACCGCTCAAAAAGATAAAATCTCCGGCCCTCCGGGCATGGGGGTAGGGGCCGACCGGCTCGGGAGCTCTTTCGCTGTCTGTGACGGAATTATTCATGGGGTAACCTTTCCGGAAGTCCAGTCGCAAGAATTTAACGGGAAGAGTCGAAGCGCAGGCAGATGTTGGTGGGTTCCTGGAAAAAGCGCAGCGATTCGCTGCCCCCTTCCCGTCCCAGACCACTGTCTTTGACTCCGCCAAAGACAGTGCGAAGGTCCCGCTTCATCCAGGTGTTCACCCAGACGGTTCCCGCTTCAATTTTTTCAGACATTCTCAGGGCACGATCCACATTCGAAGTCCACAGGCTTGCAGAGAGGCCATAGCGAATATCGTTGGCCAGGTGAATCGCTTCTTCCTCGCTGGCAAATGGGGTCAGCGTTGCGACGGGGCCAAAAATCTCCTGTTGGTTCGTTTCGGCACTGTGAGGCAAGCCCCGGATCAGTGCAGGCGTCAGGAAGTACCCAGAGGAGCACCGTCCCTCGGGTGATCGACGTTCTCCACCGATGAGAATTTCACCGCCCTCATCCCGAGCTGTTTGCAGACAAGCTTCCACTTTTTTCAGATGTGATTCCGAAACCAGGGAACCCATCATCGTCGATTCCTCAAGCGGATCACCCAGCACCATTTCGTTGATTCTCTTCTGCAATCGGGAGGTTACTTCGTCCATCTTCGATTCATGCACGAGGATTCTGGATCCACACAAGCAGATCTGTCCCTGATTGGAATAGGCAGCCCGGAACGCACCCTCGACCGCAGCATCCAACTCTGCATCATCCATGATGATGGTTGGATTCTTCCCTCCCAGCTCAAGAAGGGTCTTCTTGAATTTCGGGGCGGCTTGAAGGGCAATCGCTGCACCGGTGGCTGTTCCTCCGGTGAAGGAAATGGCAGGGATGTCCGGGTGTTCAACGATGGCAGATCCGGTCTCAGGGCCAGTTCCATGGACAATATTCAGGACTCCCGGAGGGAAGCCAACATCGATCGCCACACGGGCAAGAAGATCAGCGGTGACGGGAGTCACTTCGGATGGTTTGCCGACCACTGTGCAGCCTGCCGCCAAAGCGGGAGCAATTTTCCATGTGAAGAGATAGAGAGGGAGATTCCAGGGAGAGATACACCCCGCAACCCCCACCGGCCGACTGACGGTCACATTCAGCAGGTCGTCTCCAGGAAGACGGGTGCGAAAGGCGTCTTCATGCTGAAAGCGGGCAGCACCGGCAAAAAACCGGAGATTCGCAGCCGCTCGGGGAATGTCGAGGGACTTTGAAACGGCGATCGGTTTACCGTTGTCGATGCTTTCCGCTCGCGCAAAAGCATCCAGATTCTCTTCGATGCCACGGGCCAGATTTTCCAGATGGAATCCCCGTACCTCTGGTGACAATTCACCCCAAGAGGCCTTCGCTTCCTTGGCGGCTTCGACCGCCTGGGAAACATCGTCGGCATTGCTGGCGGGAAGAGTTCCCAAAAGCTTGCCGGTGGCGGGCTCGGGATTGTTGAGGGTTTTGCCTGAGATGGCGGGAATTCTCTCACCGCCGATGAAATTCAGGACTTCAGAGAGGTGGTCGAGTTTCATCGGTCAGCCCTTCGGAATCGGTTCATCCTCAGATGACGTTCAGTCTGCCACCATCCACCGGAAGGCAGACTCCACTGATGTAACTGGCGGCAGGAGAGCACAAAAACGCCACAGCAGCACCCACCTCAGAGGCTTCGGCCAGTCTTCCCAGAGGAATGGTGGCGAGCCAACCGGATTTTACATCGTCGGTGGAAATGTTACCTGTACTGGCTCTCTTTTCCATCAACTGGCTGAGCCTGGCGGTATCAGTGAAACCGGGAAGTACGCTGTTGATGGTGATGCCGTGGGGGCCCAATTCTTTGGAGAGTGTTTTTGCCCATGAAGCCACTGCACCGCGAGTGGTATTGGAGACACCCAGGCCCTGGATCGGTTCTCTCACCGATGTGGAAATGATGTTGACGATCCGTCCGTATGCACTCGATTTCATACCGGGGACCAGTTCCTGAACAAGAACATGGTTACATACCAAATGACGGGTCATGGCGGACGAAAACTCTGTTGAATCCGCGTCAAAAAGCGGTCCACCCGGAGGCCCGCCGGAATTATTGATGAGGATCTCAAAGGTATTGCCTGCAGAGAGAGTTTCTTTCACCTTTTGTTTGAGCTGTTCAGGATCATCGAAGTCGGCAACAAGAATGTCATGACCTGTTCCTGGTAAATGAGTTACTGCTGTCGTCAGATCAGCTTCATTGCGAGCGCAGAGTGTCACTCTTGCTCCGAGGCTGGCCAGTTCGACGGCACTCGCAAGACCGATCCCCTGACTGCTTCCGCAGACCAATGCAGATTTGCCATTCAGTGAAGTCTCCATCGTTTTCCCTTTCGTCCAGTGAATCGATCTTAAACCACTGCCGGGGAAAATGGAGAAATCACTTCGGGTTGCTGGAAAGAATGGAAGGAGACGACGTCACGGGCAGGAAGGAAATCAGGGGCAGGATCGATCCGCACAGGAAAGGGCTGTGAGTGGATTCCCGCAATCAGGATATGGGGAGCTTGGAGGTGGGCCGCCTGCAAAGAGAAATTCGGCCAGACATGCGAAGTCTCCCAGATCGATAACATTATCTCTGGTGAGGTCTGCTGCTGAGAGGCAAGGCAAAGGGTTGTTCTGGAACAGAAAAGACAGCAACAGGGAACTGTCTCCGACATCAACAGAGAAGTCGAGGTTCAGGTCACCCCGGATAAATGCAGGGAAGCATTCGTCGGGGATCCTGTCGCCGTTGGAGTCAACAGAGAAGCCTGAGAAGATGTCGATAAAATCGCTGATGCCATTTCCATTGCAGTCCTGGTCTCCCCACTCTGCTTTTTTGACAAAATCAATCATATCGATTTCGTCGATGATGAAATTTCCATCAAAGTCGAAAAATTCAAATCCGCTTTGGATGGGGTTTTGTGCAGTCGTGCGCATGGAACACATCGCTGAAAATTCTGCAGCAGTGAGAATCCTGTCCGCATCCGGATCTCCCAACAGAAAGGGATGTGGCAAGGACCAGGTGTCGTTCATGGGAACATCAATGAACCGACGAAGGGAACCATCGGGATAGATCACTTCTACCGCTGTAATGGTTTTTCCTTCGGGAACTCCATGGTGGAAGATCCATTCTGATTCGGATTTGTAATTTCTTCCGGTGGTTTTTTGATCCGTAAAAATCAACTCCATATTCTCTGCGTAAACCAGAATCCGACTTCCGATGCCGTGGTAATTGGGTGGTTGATACAGTGGCCTTAATCTGAAGTAGTTTTTCGTAGGAGTTCCTTGTTGGACGAATACTTTCAGATTTTCCCACAAGCTTTGGTTGATGAGGTCGATATCCCCGTCTCCATCGATATCCCCTTTGACCCAACAGGCGCTGAAGCCGGGATTTTCGAGGCCTGTTTGGGGAGCGATGTTCTCCCACATGGTTGCGTTTCCGTTTTCGTAGAGGCGGTCCGGGGCATTGGAATCGGCCACCAGGAGATCCAGATCCCCGTCGAGACCGTGATCAAAGAAGAGGCAACCCCAACTGACGACACCCAGATTGACACCATAATCTCTGGAGAGGTCTTCATATTGAAAGTATCCGGTGTTGATCAACAGAGGGTGAGGATCAGCGGTACTGGTCACATAGATATCGGGCATTGCATCGAGATTGAGATCAGCAACACAAACCCCCATGGAATCAACGGCGACGGAGGGAAAGATGGTTAATGGATTCCCGATTGTTCCATTGTTATTGATCAGAAAGCGATTGAAGAACCCAAAGTTCAGTCCGCGATCATTGGAGACATAGAGATCGAGATCACCATCAAGATCATAATCGAAGGGCATTATTTGAAAGGTTGGCTCTGAGAGTTGAAGAACCGGAACATCGACGGGGATAAAAAATCCGGTGCCATCATTCACAAACAAACGATTGGCATTTTGAATCGGAGTACCCGAGCCGCAGGCAACGATGAGATCCAACCAGTCATCTCCATTGAGATCACATAAAGACGCTCCGTTGGTTCGAGTGTAATCCAGTTCAGAGTTGGCTGGGGTCCAATCAGTAGAAGTGAACTGCCAATTACCCTGATTCAAAAGCAGACGGTCATGCGCGAAATAGCACCCCACAAAAATATCGAGGTCTTTATCACCGTCGACGTCTCCCAGAGCGAGGCAGCTCATCGTTTGAAGACCGAGTGGGCTCGAGTTGGGGGAGCGATCTATAAAGAAACCAGATCCGTCATTTTCAAAGATGCTCAGATTGGATCCCCCATTGGTGGAGATCAGGTCGGGGTCCCCATCGAGATCGATATCCACCAAAGCAATCCCTGCACCGGTACTTCCTCCAGAATTGGTGAAGAGATCCAGTCCACGAACCGCGGCCTCTTCCACAAAAGGAAGAATGGGAGATTGAGCCTGGGAGATGGATGAAATCAAAACTCCGTGGATCAGGGAGAGAGTGAACAGTGGAATTACTAGGGAGGCAGGCAGAGACAAAGGGTTTGACCCCTTTGCAGAAAGTGATTCTTTTTTTATATATTGCATGGGAATACCTGCAATCTCTCTCGACTGCAATTCGTGCACAACATCCGCAGCAGGCGGGCTTCAATTGGAAAGCTGCCTTCAATGTTTTTCTGGATGTCAACGAATCAGAGCCCGGTTAAAATTGGTCGAACCTTAACGATTAATATTATTATACCCATTCGTCCACCATTTTCAATCCGGTGGATCTTTCACGATATTGAATGATTTGAGTGAATACGCAGCAGGCTCAGGCATTTTTCGCAATAACTGAAGACGTTGTTGCAAACGGATTTATGAATCACAGAAGATGGTGGACTAATCGGAAGTCTTCTTCTTGGTCGTTTTCTTTTTGGTTGTTTTCTTTTTGGTTGTCTTCTTTTTAGTGACCTTCTTTTTCGCCTTTTTCTTGGCAGTTTTCTTCTTCTTCTTTTTGCCCTTTTTGGCGTCGCGCTCGCGCTTCTCCAGGATGCGCTGGGCGGCTTCGGAAGAAGTTACCTTTGTCGGATCCATGCCGCTGGCCAGGGTGGCATTGGTTTCACCATCGGTGGCGTAGGGGCCGAAGCGGCCGTCTTTGATCTGGATGGTGGCACCTTCCAGCTCGACGACATTTTCGAAGGTCTGAATCGGTGGTTTGGCAGCGGCTCGGCCACGGCGCTTGGGCTGGGAAAGAAGGAAGCGGCAACGCTCCTCATTGACGGTGAAGGGATCGTCTCCCTCTTCGAGACTGCGGGTTTCCTTGCCGGCTTTCAGGTAGAGACCATAACGCCCGTTGAAGACGCGGATCTCATCCCCTTCTGGGGAGGTTCCCACCGGACGACCTTCCTTGAGGATCAGCAATTGAATGGCGATCTCTGCGGTGATCGATTCCGGCTCCATGTTGGGCAACAGGGAAGCGAACTCCGGCTTTTCTTCACTGTCGGTATCACCCCGCTGAACGTAGGGGCCAAAGCGTCCGCTTTTGAGGAAGATCGGCTTGCCGGTGGCACTGCAGTGGCCCAGAGGTTCATCCTTGCGGGCGCCCGCCTGCATGATCTCGTCAATCTTTGAGGCGTCGAGTTCGTCGGGGGGGAGTTCTTCGGGGATGTTTCCGCGAACCTCACCCGCTTCGAGATAGGGACCGTAGCGACCGACTCGCAAGACCACGTCTTCATCCTGGAAACGGATCGGATCCCCGCCTGCGAAAGGCATCGGGAAACGACAGATGGCAGCAGGATCGATCACTTCCATTCCCGATTCGAGCAATCCCTCAAGGCCCGCTTCGCCATTTCCGGCCCAGAATTTTTTCAGGTATTCCTGTGTGTTGAGTTTGCCCTGAGAGATGCCGTCCAGATCGTCTTCCATGCGGCGTGTGAAGTCGTAGTCGATGATCTGGGAGAAGTGCTCTTCCATCAGTCGGACGACCGCAAAGGCGGTCCAGGTCGGAACCAGTGCCTTGTTCCTGCGGAAGGAGTACTGGGCAGACTGGATTCGATCGATGATGGAAGCGTAGGTACTGGGTCGGCCGATGCCGCGCTTTTCCATCTCCTTGATCAGGCCCGCTTCGGTGTAGCGACCGATGGCCTGGGTACGATGTTCCTCAGGATCCAGTTCTGCGAGGGCAACCGTATTTCCGACCTCGACCGCAGGGAGCAGGGTTTCCTTGGTTCCAGCCGGGTCTGCCAGCATGAAACCCTTGTGGTCGATGACGGTTCCACGCGCCTGATAGCGGGCGGCTTCTTCATGTTGCTCTTCCACTTCGACGATGACGGTCCGGCCCGTAGCCGGCTTCATCTGGCTGGCGACGGTTCGCTTCCAGATCAGGTCGTAGAGACGGGCTTCGTCGTCGCCCACCTTGGTGGCGACTTCTGCGGGATCGTCAAAATCGGAAGGGCGGATCGGTTCGTGTTCACCACCGGCATCCTTGGAGAGGTGCTCGAAGTTTTTCGGAGCGTGTTCGTCTGCTCCGTACTTTTTGGTGATCAGGGATCCGATCGCCTGCATCGCTTCAGGAGCGAGGACGTAGTTGTCGGTACGGACGTAGGTGATGAAACCTTTTTGGAAGAGCGCATTGGCGGCACGCATCGTTCGCGAGGGAGAGAATCCGAGACGGTTGGATGCTTCCTGCTGCATGCCACTGGTGATGAAGGGCACGGGAGGTTTGCGTGAGTAGGATTTTTCTTCCAAAGAGGAAATCTTGAAGGTGCCGTTTTCGAAACGTTCTTTCAGAGCCGTAGTCCGGCTCTCGTCGAGGACGATGCAATCGGAAGATTCCTGTTTCAGTTTGCCGTCGTCGCCGAAGTCCTTGCTCTGGGCGATGCTTTTGCCGCCGAGCGTCAGCAGTTTGGCGTCGAACGTCTCTTTGGATTCGGTACCAAAAGTGGCGTCCATGTCCCAATAGACTGCGGGAACAAAGGCGAGGCGTTCCTTTTCCCTTTCGACCAGCAGGCGAATTGCGACGGTCTGTACACGACCGGCAGAAAGCCCCTGGGCAACCTTTCGCCAAAGCAGATTGGAGACCGGGTATCCATAGAGTCGGTCGACCATGCGGCGTGCTTCCTGAGCGTCGACCAGTTGGGTATCGAGCTCTTCCGGTTCCTCGATGGCTTTTTCAAGAGCGCTCTTCGTAATCTGTCCGAGGCGCAGTCGTTTGACGGGGAGACCCTTCTTGGGCTTCAGAACCTGAAGAAGGTGCCACGAGATGGCTTCTCCCTCACGGTCCGCGTCAGTGGCGAGAAATAATTCTTCCGCTTCCCGCATCCGCTTTCGGATGGCAGTGACGGTCGATTTTTTGTCTTCATCGATGACGTAGATCGCCTCGAACTCGTCGGTCACGCCGGTGACGACCTGTTTCTTTTTGTACTCTTCAGGAACCTGACTCGCCTTGGATGGGAGATCGCGGATGTGGCCGACGCTCGCCTCGACGACGAAATCTCCGCCGAGGTACTTTTCGATGGTTTTGGCTTTGGTGGGTGATTCGACGATCACGAGGCGTTTTGCCATTTTTACCGGCCATCCCTTCAAGGTTCTGTGACGACGCCGAGGCGACGTTTAATTACGGGTAACGTCTCAATGGGGGTCGTTGCAAGGGATCTTTTTTGTCACTTGTAAGGTCAATTTGGCCAATTCGGCGTGAATTCGGCCATTATTGGCCTTATACGGGGATTTCCGGAAACTCTGGAAGAATTCCACAGTTGGGGTGCTGGAGGTCTCGAATGCCCGAATTGCCTGAAGTTGAAACGACCCGGAGGGGCATCGCAGACCTGATTCGGGGGTTGCAGATTGAATCGGTGGAGGTCCGGCGTCCGAAACTGCGGCTACCGATTCCCGAGGACCTTGCGATCCGGCTCGAGGGGGCTCATTGGCAGGAGACGCGCCGGCGGGCCAAATTCCTTCTCCTCGATTCGACGGCAGGGACGATTCTGGTGCATTTGGGAATGTCCGGCAGCCTGCGCCTCACGGACCCGACCCATGAATACCGCAAGCACGATCACATCATCTGGCACCTTGAGGGGGATCGTCAGCTTCGTTATCACGACCCGCGCAGATTCGGCATCGTCACCTGGGCGGAAGTGGACGGAGAGCCGCATTCGCTGATTGGTGATCTGGGCCCGGAGCCGATCGATGGCATCACCACGACCGATCTGGCGGAGCACCTCTGGCAATCCTCCAGGGGGAAAAAGAAGCGCCTCCGTGATTACCTGCTCGATGGGCGCGTCATCGCCGGAATTGGCAATATCTACGCCAATGAGGCTGCCTGGAGATCCGGAATCCGCCCTGATCGAGCCTGTGGACGCGTCTCCCGTGAACGATATCAGAGCCTGGCCGCAGATCTCCAACACGTCTTGCAGGTGGCGGTGGAGAAGGGGGGCACCACACTGAGGGATTTCGTCAATCCAGAGGGAGAGCCCGGATATTTTCAGCATACCTTTGAGGTGTATGGGCAAGAGGGGGAAGAATGCTCCCGCTGTGGCCGGGAAATCGTTCGAGACGTGGTTTCCCAGCGTTCTATCTTCTTCTGCAGGGGTTGTCAGAGATAGTCAGCCCTTCGTCAGGTCCGCTTTCCCCGGTGGGGTACAAGTCCTAGAATCGCCTTTTGCAAGTGTGAAACACAAACAGACATTTCCTGACCCCAAAGGTCCTGAAACTCAAGGAGTCCAGCGTGGAGAAGATCAAGGTCGACAACCCCGTCGTCGAACTCGACGGCGATGAAATGACCCGCATCATTTGGCAATTTATCAAGGATCGTCTGATCCTTCCTTACGTCGACGTCGAGCTGAAATACTTCGACCTTGGTGTCGAAAAGCGTGACGAGACCGATGACCAGATCACCATCGATGCTGCCGAGGCGATCAAGAAGTATGGCGTCGGAGTCAAATGCGCGACCATCACTCCCGATGAGGATCGGGTCGAGGAGTTCGGACTCAAGAAGATGTGGCGTTCACCGAATGGCACCATCCGCAACATTCTCGGGGGTACCGTTTTCCGTGAGCCGATCATTTGTGAAAACGTGCCGCGTCTCGTTCCCGGCTGGACCCAGTCCATCGTCATTGGCCGCCACGCCCATGGAGACCAATACCGGGCAACCGATTTCCTGGTTCCCGGTGCGGGCAAATTGTCGATGACCTTTACCCCCGAAGATGGGGGCGATCCGATGAACTTCGACGTCATGCAGTTCGAGGCTCCCGGTATCGCCATGGGCATGTACAACCTGGACGAATCGATCCGTGGTTTTGCCCGTGCTTGCATGAACTACGGTCTGCAGCGGAAGTGGCCCGTTTACCTTTCGACCAAGAACACCATCCTCAAAGCCTACGATGGTCGCTTCAAGGATCTGTTCCAGGAGGTCTTCGACAGTGAGTTCAAGGCTGCCTTCGAAGATGCCGGGATCGAATACGAACACCGCCTGATCGACGACATGGTCGCATGTGCCATGAAGTGGTCCGGAGGATTTGTCTGGGCATGCAAAAACTACGACGGCGATGTCCAGTCCGACACCGTGGCTCAGGGATTCGGTTCCCTGGGGCTGATGACCAGCGTGCTCATGACACCCGATGGCAATACCGTTGAAGCAGAGGCCGCCCACGGAACGGTGACTCGCCACTACCGCGAGCACCAGAAGGGGAATCCGACCTCGACGAACCCCATTGCCAGCATCTTCGCATGGACCCGCGGCTTTGCCCACAGGGCCCGCATGGACGGCAACGATGCCCTGAAGAAGTTTGCCGAGGATCTGGAAGCAGTCTGCATCGAAACCGTTGAAGCGGGTCACATGACCAAGGACTTGGCGCTTCTGGTCGGTGGAGATACTCCCTTCATGACCACGGAAGAATTCCTCGCCAAGCTGGATGAAAATCTTCAGGCCAAGCGCGGTCAGGCTTCCTGATCACCGGGAACCGATCCCGATTCCAGTGCGGAATCGGGATCGGCTCTCCAACTTGTTGACCTGTTGCAGCAGGAGGTGACTTGATTCGCTATACCGACCTGCACACCGAGGGAGAACCTACCCGGGTTGTTATCTCCGGCTTTCCCGATCTGGGATCGGGCTCCATCCGTGATCGTTGCCAACGTCTTCAGGATCAATATTCTCAACTCTGTTCCGGCATCGTTCGTGAGCCAAGGGGGCACGAGGCGATGGTGGGAGCACTCCTGCTGGAGTCAGAAGATCCGGCCTGCGATCACGGCGTCATCTTTTTCAATAATGTGGGGCCTCTTGGAATGTGTGGTCACGGCACCATCGGAGTCGTTCGGGCCCTTCATGAGATGGGCAGGATCAACGATGAAAAAGTCACCCTCGAAACCCCTGCGGGTATCGTCGAGGCTTCATTGGAGAAAGACGGCTCAGTCTCTGTCATCAATGTGGAGAGTTATTGCTATCGCAGGGATGTCTCGGTTGAGTTGGCCGGTGGGCAGCAGGTCACCGGCGATATTGCCTGGGGAGGAAACTGGTTCTTCATCCCCGACAGCTGTGACATCGCCCTGAAAAGCACAAACCTGTCCCGATTGATCGACTTCACGATTTCGATTCGCACCGCTTTGGAAGAGTCGGGCATCACCGGCAGGGACGGCGAGACGATCGATCACATCGAAGTCCATGAATCCCTCCGGGACGGAGATTCTGAAGAGGGCCAAAAGGGGGTTCGTTGCTTTGTTCTTTGTCCAGGAATGGAATGGGATCGTTCTCCCTGTGGCACTGGAACCAGTGCAACCGTCGCCTGTCAGGCAGATCGAGGGTTGTTGGCAGAGGGTGAAATCTGGCTTCAGGAAAGTCTTCCAGGTGGTCGATTTGAAGCGAGCTGGCGACCCGGGATTGAAGGGGTTGTACCGACGATTCGCGGGCGTGCGTGGATGTGCTCACAAGGTGAATTGATTTTTGAAGACGGCGACCCCTTTCGCCACGGTTTTCCCTCCTAGAGGATGGGCGCAGCGTCCGTGACGTTCGGGGCGGGCAGTTTGGAAAAAGGTGTTCTGGGAAAGGGGAATCTTCGTGTTGAGTATCGCCATCGATGCCACGGCAGCATGCACCCCTAAACCCACCGGAATCGGGCGCTACACTGAAGGTCTGACAGCGGCGCTCTCCCAACGTGCGATTCGGCTGAAGATCGGCACCCGTTATTCTCACTTTCACCAGCGCAACCACCGTCTTCAGATTTCAGATTCGAAGAGATTCTGGATTCAGGAGCCAATCTGGCCACTGGTGCAAGGTGTGGATGTGCTCCATGTCACCGATGCCAGAGTGCCGCGCTGGCCACTGTTGAAGAAGGGGACTCCGAAAGTCGCAACTCTTCATGATGTCTTTCATATCCTCCCTGAGTTTCAAAATGGGGGACAGTACGCCACCGAGGAGTTCACTCGAAAGAAGATCGACCGCTATCGGCAGATCGCCAGAGAATGTGATCGCATCATTTGTGTCAGTGAAAAAACTCGAACCGATTTCATGAAGCACGTGGATTGTGACCCCCAGAAAGTGGAAGTGGTTCATCACGGAATCGACTCACATTTTCTTGAAGAAACCAGGGGGAATGATGCGGAGATTCTCGAGTCACTGGGAATCCCGCAAGGAGGCATTCTCTATGTGGGCGATGTCTCAGCCCGCA
The DNA here is from genome assembly GCA_013911165.1 of Planctomycetota bacterium. Lineage (GTDB taxonomy): Bacteria > Planctomycetota > UBA8108 > UBA1146 > UBA1146 > UBA12191. The sequence continues at coordinate 28,442 of JACETR010000002.1, forward strand.
AGAATTTGCAGGGGATCGTCGAGGGGTATCTGGCGGCGAACCTCGATCAGGACCACCCTTTGCTTCTCGTGGGTGAATCCACTTTTGGCTCCGGGGAACTGGAGTTCAGGATTCGCCAGGCAGGAGATCGAATCCTGAGAATCGGTTGGCAGAAACAGGAGATTCTCGCGGCCATCTATCGACAATCGAGGGCGCTTCTGTTTTGCACCCACTATGAAGGTTTTGGATTGCCGGTTCTCGAATCGATGGCATGTGGGACACCGGTGGTCATTTCCCGATCGGGGGCAACACCTGAGGTGGCGGGCGGACATGGGCACCTGTGTGACCCTGCGGATGTGAAATCCATCGCTGCTGCCCTGAAGTCCGCTTTGAACTCTTCCAAAGAAGACATCAGGGCAGGGCGTGACCATGCTCGCCGCTTTACCTGGGAGCATTGTGCACGAGAGACGGAAGCTGTTTATCAACGGGCAATGGAGGTTCACTGATGGATCGACACCATGTGATCATCATTGGAGCCGGCATCGTTGGAGTTTCCTGTGCCCACCAACTTTCCCAACGGGGCAGTCGAGTCACCCTGATCGAAGCAGGTCCAGGGCCCGGTGTTCAGGGAGCGACCGCTGCGGGTATGGGTCATATCGTCGTCAACGACGGTGACCCGGACATACTGAAGTTGTGTTTGCGTGGCCGTGAAATGTGGCGGCAACTGTTGGACGAGAATGTGGGAGACCGGGGGTACTGGAACACAGGAACTCTTTGGCTCGCAGAAGATGAAGAACAGTTGCATAGCCTTGAAGGTGCCCGGGATCGGCTTCACTCCGCAGGGGTCGACAGCCACACGGTTCAGGCGTCCGAGCTTTTCGATCTGGAGCCGGCTCTCAACAGGAACCTTGCCGGAGGATTGCGGATTCCCCATGACGGGGTGGTTTACGCTCCGAAAGTGACTGCCCGGCTTCTGTCACAGACAACGGAAGTGGAATCACGGTTCGGTACTCGCGTGACTCGTGTCGGAGATGGGTTGGTCACTCTGGAAGACGGCACGGAAATGAAGGCGGATGCCGTCGTCATCGCCAGTGGAATTTCCCTGTTGGATAATCTCGCTGGCGAGGAGGATTCCCCATGGAAACAAAGTCTGAAAATTCTGCCACGTGAAGGGCATCTGGCGATCACTGCCAGAGGTACCGGAATACTGCGTCATCATGTGGTGGAGGCCGGATACCAGAAAGGGGCACATGGGGTGGTCGAGGAGGCGGTCGCTTGCGCCATCCTTCCCAGACCGACGGACCAGTTGTGCCTGGGCTCTTCCCGCAGGCCGGGCAGGGCTGGAGCCGTTGATCCGGGCGTCCTGAAAAAGGTGATCGATCGTTGTGAAAGATTTGTTCCCGGAGTGCGCCGTCTGCCCATCCTGCGTACATGGACCGGAGCACGAGCTGCCACAATCGATGGCAAACCGTTGATCGGTCCTGTTCCCGGTTGGAACCGAACCTGGCTCGCGGGTGGCTTTGAGGGACTGGGAATCACCCAGGCTCCTGCCGCTGCAGAGTTGTTGGCCCAAAGAATTCACGCGGAGACCTGCACCCTCGATGCGGGTCCATGGGATCCGGGTCGGATGCCGGTGTTGTCGGCAGGAGGTCGAAGTGACTAAAGCGGTGCGCATCACTGTCGATGGGGCATCACTGCTCGCTCAAGAGGGGCAATCCCTGACCGCTGCCCTGATGATGGCGGGAGTCTCTGCGATTCGAAAATCTCCCACGGGGGAGTCCCGGGGTGCCCTGTGTGCCATGGGCTCATGTCATGAGTGTCGTGCCACCGTGGATGGAGTTCGGGGGGTGAGAACCTGTCTGGTTCCGGTGAAGGAAGGTCTTCGTGTTGAGCGGGAGATGAAACTCCCCCGACTTCCCCTTGAGCCATCTCCCGGAGGGGAGGGAGGCGATGCTCCGCAGATCATCGAAACAGGGCTCGCTGTGATTGGGGCCGGACCTGCAGGATTGGCCGCCGCCTGTGTCGCCGCCGAGTTGGGAATGAAAGTTGTCATCATCGATGAATCGATGGGACCCGGAGGCCGAATCTGGAGTCACCGTCACGATCCCCCTCTGGCAGCCCGAAGTTGGCTTGAGCGTGCCCGCGAAGCCGGGGTTCTCAAACTTCAGGGCTATTCGGTCTTCAGTGGACAAGCAGGAGTACTGGACGTTGCAAGAGTAACGGACGGCAAAAGGGTTCGAATTCGGTGCCAGTCGATGGTGGTCGCAACAGGAGCACGGGAACGATTTCTTCCTTTCCCGGGATGGACCCTTCCCGGTGTGGTGGGTGCCGGTGCACTGCAATCCCTGATCAAGGGTGGGCTCAAGATCAATGGTCGTCGGGTGTTGATTGCCGGAACAGGACCGCTCTTGTTGGCAGTCGCCCGATTGGCCAAAGAATCGGGAGCAGAAGTGATTCTGGCCGAGCAGTCCTCTCTGGTCGATCGCAGTAGTCTGGCGATCCCCCTGTTGCTTTCACCTTCACGCTGGAAGTCCGCTCGACAATTGTTGAAAGCCCTGGGGGGCATCGAGCGTTATTCGTCCAGTTGGGTCACAGAAGCCCGGGGAGGCCCGGCATTGAAAGAGGTCGTCCTCAGAACTCCAGCCGGCGATCGGGTGCTGGAGGTGGATGGCCTGGCCATCGGATATGGACTGATTCCAGAGACGCGGATCGCTGCCGGTCTTGGTTGTGACGTTGAATCAACCGGAACAGTTCGGGTCGATTCCCTTCAGCAATCCTCCGTCCCGGGAATTTATTGTGCCGGAGAACCGACCGGAATTGCGGGCTGTGAAGCCGCCATCGATGAAGGATTGGTGGCAGGTATCGCTGCTGCGGGGAAGACACCCAAAGCCAGTTTGCTCGCTCGGGTTCGGAGGCACCACTTTTGGGGACAGGCCCTCGAGGATGCGCATCCGTTGCGTGAGGAATTGGGAAAACTGGCACGCGACAGTGAAATTCTTTGCCGTTGCGAAGACGTGACGGTGGGAGACGTTTCAGAGATCTCCTCGATTCGTGAAGCACGCCTGATCCACAGGGTGGGAATGGGGCCTTGTCAGGGCAGGGTTTGCGAGAGTGCTGCTCACTGTCAGTCCCTCTCGGGATCCGATACGATCCGTCCTCCGTGGACGGTGGTTCCCGGCGAAAATCAGGATATGAGTTCTGCCCTGTGAGGCAGGCCTGAGTCCAACCGCCTGGAGAAGCCGTTCTGTCATCATTGGAGAGAGAGGAGGACGTCATCGATCGCAAAACACTGTTGCTGTTGGCATTTCTTGCTCTCGGTACGGCAATCCTCTCGGGGTATTCCGGTAGTTTCGGTCGGCAACCCTCCTATCCCCTTTCCGAAAATCACAGGCTCGCTTCTTTGGCCCCTTGCCTGACTTCGACGCTGATTGAGCTGGGCGGAGAAGATCGCCTCACACTGATCAGTGACTATTGTCCTCCGGTGAAGGATCTTCCCAGGGGGGGAACCGCTTTGTCACCGGATCTTGAACGGGTGATGCGTTCCGGAGCAGAGGTGATCCTCGCACGTGCTGCGGGAGGAGTGCCCGTCGATGCCATCCAGCGAGTGGGAACACCGGTGGTTTTGCCCTGGTCCAGTGTTCGGGAAATGTGTGACAGCGTTCTTCGCCTCGGTGAATTGAGCGGTTGTCGGCAGGCTGCCAGAGAATTGGCCCAAGACCTCAAAACAGGATTGGCCCCCCGGAACGATGGTACTGGTCCCCGAGTCCTTTTGGTCATCGGTGGGCCCCTTGATCGCAGTGGAGGCCCCTGGGTGATCCGCGAGGATTCCCTTCATGGACAGACTCTCAAAGCTGCCGGATATCGACATGCATTTCAGGAACCCTTGCTGGGTGCGCCTCAGCTCTCCGTGGAATCACTCGTTGATCTGGATCCGGATGTCATCGTGCATCTGATTCCGGAAGAGGATGATGGTAGCGGACGCCAAAAGGTACACGACTCCTACTCCGGCATTCCGGGTTTGCGCGCTTGGGTCGACGGCAGAATCGGTGCCATCCATGATCCTCAGATTCTCGATGAGGGTCCGGGATTGTTGGTTCTCGTCGATCAACTGCGCAAAGAGATCGGTGATCTCAGCCAGCAGTCCGGGGAGGCGAATCGTTGAACCCCTCTGACAAGAACCCCAGTGACAAGATCGACGAACCCTGGCTCCATATCGAGAAGCTGACCGTCAAGCGCGGCGGCAAGGAGATTCTGAAAGGCATCGACCTGCAGGTTTCCGCCGGCGAACTGATCGCCATCGTTGGTGCCAACGGCTCTGGCAAGTCGACCCTTTTGGCAACACTTCTGGGACAGGTCGAGGCGACTGCAGGCACAGTCAGCGTCGACCATCAGTCCATCACCCGACTTTCCCACCAGCAATTGGCACAGTCTTTCGCGTGGTTGCCTCAGGAAAGCCCGACACCGGAACCGTTGATGGTGGAAGAGGTGGTTGCCGCCGCACGCTACCACATGGATGAGCCACGGCCGGATGCCCTGAAGGAGGCCCGCGCTGCACTGGAAGAGTGTGGTGCAGGGGATCTGTCGACTCGCTGGTGGAATGAACTCTCCGGCGGTGAAAGACAGCGGGTGGAGCTCGCAACCCTGAAGGCACAGGGAGCCAGGGCATGGCTGCTCGATGAACCCGCCAACCATCTGGATCCGGTGTGGAGACTGAGGTTACTGGAAGAGTTGCAGCGACGGGTGCTGGAAGGAACCACCGTGGTGGTAGTGCTTCACGACATCTCCCTGCTGGAAGAGTTGAATGAAGTCGAGCCCAGAGTGGTCGCCCTTGCGGAGGGCCAAGTCATTTACGACGGCAAGGACCCGCAAGAACTGGGAGAAGATTGGCGATCCCGTGTCTGGAGTGAAGGTCGCAGTGGCGGACCGACTGTGGATTCGGAATCGATTGGACGCAGACCATGGGGAGCAACCCATCTCCTCGTTTGGGGAGTTTTGACTTTGCTGATCGGGATGGCATCTGCATGGATCGGCCCGAAGATCTCCGGAGAATTGGGACAGGCGATCCTTCATGAACTGCGTATTCCGAGGGCTTTGGCTGGAATGATCATGGGAGCCGTTCTCGCTGGTGCCGGGGCGGTCTTGCAAATTCTCCTGCAGAACCCATTGGCGACTCCGGGAACAGTCGGCACCACGGCAGGTGCATCTTTGGGAGTAATTCTTGCCCTGTTGTTTGGAGTGGAAAGTGCACTCTTTGGAATTCCACTTCTGCCACTGGCGGCCTTCGCAGGAGCACTGACTGTTACTTCCATTATCGTCTTGGTTGCCTCGCGTCATCGAACGCGGACAGAAGACGTCTTGTTGGCAGGCATCGCCCTGACTTTGATGACCGGTGCCATCTCATCGGCATTGAGGCTCGGCTTTGATCAGGTGATGGCACTGGAAGCATTGCGCTGGTCTCTTGGAAGTCTGACCCTGATCGGTTTTGAGCGATTGTGGTTGGCACTGCCGTTCCTTCTGGTCTCTATGCTGGGAATGTTGATGTTGTTGCGACCGCTGGATGTTCTGGTTACCGGCATCGATCGGGCGGGGACAAGGGGGGTGAATGTTCCCCGTATTCGGACTTGGGGTGTGGGATTGGCTTCGCTGGGTGTGGCTGCGGGGGTTGCCATGGCTGGCCCCATCGCCTTTGTCGGTCTCGTGTGTCCCCACATCATGAGACTGTGGGGCGGTGGACAACCCCGTTTTCTCGTTCCTGCGTCGATGTGTCTGGGCCTGGCATTCCTTCCCCTTTGCGACAGTCTGGGCCGGGTTCTTCTTGAGCAGAGAGAAGTTCCGGTGGGAGTCATCACGGCTGCCATCGGTGCGCCCCTGTTGTTTCTGCTGGTGATTCGCCGATCTCGCCAACGTTGATCCTCCTGATCGGGGGGATGGGTTTCGGTTGCACGCATCTCCGATCATGATGTCTCTGACATGATAATTTCCGGGAAAGGAACCCCATGGAATCCGATCTGAATTGGGCTGGAGTCATGCCCGCCATCACCACTCCTTTTGATGATGCGGGAGAAGTGGACTACGCCTTCCTTTCCGAACACGCGGTGTGGCTCGTTGATCACGGGGCGACAGGCATCATTCCCTGTGGATCTCTGGGTGAGGGGGCCACTCTCTCGCTCGAGGAAAAACAGCGTGTGATCGATACCTGTGTACGAGCAGTCGGTCACAGGGTTCCAGTGATCCCGGGGATCGCTGCAGCTTCGACCCGTGAAGCCGGAAGGCTCGCCGCCGCCGCTTCAGTGATGGGGGCCAGAGGATTGATGGTATTGCCGCCCTACATTCACAAAGGTCCCTTCCACGAGATGGAAGCACACGTCGAGGCGGTGATGGCGGCGACCGATTTACCGTGCATGCTCTACAACAATCCGGTTGCGTATGGCGTCGACTTTCCGCCTGGGTGGATTGCCGATCTCGCGGAGCGTCAGGAGAAGTTGAAGGCGGTCAAGGATTCGAGTGGTGATGCTCGGAGGATTACCGCTGTTCGTTCTCTGGTGGGTGATCGGCTGGCGCTTTTCGCAGGGCTCGATGACATGGTGGTCGAAGCGGTTCGACAGGGAGCTGTCGGCTGGGTTGCCGGACTCGTCAATGCTTTGCCCGGCGAATCGGTTCTGCTCTTCGACAAGGCTGTCGCAGGGCTGGAAGATCGCCCGAGTGCGCTGGAAGCAGATGATATCTATCGCTGGTTCCTGCCGATGTTGAGATTGGATTGTGTGCCGGAGTTTGTCCAGTTGATCAAGTTGGTTCAGCAGGAGGTCCAGCGCGGTTCGGAAAATGTCCGGGCACCGAGAATCCCGGTCGTGGGAGCTTTGCGCGAGGGAGCGATTGCGGTGATTCGCGAGGCATTGGAGAAGAGACCGTCAGTGCTCGAGGGAGAAAAGTGATGCTGAATGGTGTCCATTGGATCGCAGGCGAGAGTGTTTCCGGAGATCGCCTTTTTCATGCCAATAACCCGGTCACCGGCGAGCGTCTGGAGCCGGGGTTTCCTGAGGCGACGACGGGTCAGATCGATGCCGCTGTGGCGGCTGCCGTTGCAGTTCATGAAAGCCGCGTGCTGTTTCCTGCAGAAGCACGGGTCCGACTGCTGAAAGCAATAGCGAGAAATCTCGAAGAAGCCTTGCCACGCATTCTGGAGCGGGGAGTTCTCGAGACCGGATTGCCGGCGGGTCGATTCGAAGCAGAGATGGGAAGAACCTGTTCCCAGTTGTTGCAATTTGCAGAGACGGTTTCCACGGGACTCTTCCGTGAACCGGTGATGCAAAGTGCGGATCTGCAGAGGGAGCCTTTGCCGCAACCTGATTTGCGTCGACGGATGATTCCTTTGGGACCTGTGGCCGTTTTCGGAGCGAGTAACTTTCCCCTCGCATTCGGAGTTGCAGGAGGCGATACGGCGAGTGCCTTTGCTGCGGGCTGCCCCGTGATCGTCAAGGGTCATCCCGCTCACCCGGGAGTCTGTGAACTGGTGGGGGAAGCGATCACCTCCGCTGTGGAGGAAGCCGGCTTGCCGTCGGGAACCTTCAGTCTGATCCACGGAGAGTCTTTTGATGTGGGAGTGGGTTTGACAGCACACGCTGGAATCTCCGCAGTCGGTTTCACCGGATCACAAGCGGGAGGATTGTCACTGTGGCGCATCGCTGCCCAAAGAGAAGTTCCAATTCCGGTGTTCGCAGAGATGGGCAGTGCCAACCCCGTCTTTGTTTTGCCTGAAGCGATCAATGAGAGAGGTGAGGAGATTGCCGCTGGTCTTGCGGCGAGTGTCCTGCTCGGAGTGGGTCAGTTCTGTACCTGTCCGGGGATTCTGATTCTGGTTCGCGATGAGAACAGCGAGGCGTTCAAGGCATCCCTCTCGAGAGAACTGTTTCAGGGACCTGCGGGAACGATGCTTCACCAGGGGATTCACGCCGGTTACCAAAAGGGATTACAGGAAGTCGCCGAAAGAAATGGTGTGGAGCTGGTAGGCAAGGGACCCACCAGTTCCGGAAGCTGTGATGCGGAAGCGGGATTGTTGGCCGCCGATGCACGTCGTTTCATCGACGATCCTGTATTGCAGGCGGAAATCTTCGGTCCGAGTACTCTGTTGGTAGAGTGTGACGATCTCGAACAGTTGCTTCAGGTGGCTTCTGTCCTCGAAGGACAATTGACCGCCACCATCCACGCCACAGAAAATGAGTTGGCGGATCATCCCCAATTGCTCGCCCGCCTGGAGGACAGGGTCGGCCGCCTGATCTTCAACGGATTTCCCACGGGCGTGGAAGTGGGTGAGTCGATGCACCACGGTGGGCCGTGGCCTGCGACGACAGACTCCCGCTGGACTTCGGTGGGAATGTCAGCCCTCGAGAGATTTCAGCGACCGGTTTGCTGGCAGGGATTTCCCGAATCCCTTCTTCCGGGAGATCTCTCTGCTGATTCCGGATCCGGCACTCCATTCCGGTTGGATGGGGAATGGCACGGGAGACCCTCGAGTTGAATCGATTCGTCGGCACATGGTCCTTGCTCATCATCGGGATCATCGGGATCTCGACCTCGACACTGTGGATCCGGCTTGGGACTGCCCGGGGGGATCTGGATGAAGTTCAGCTGGCGTTTCTCAGACTTGCTCTCGCCATCCCGATCCTGTGGCTGTTGGGGAAGAGAGAGAAACCGGTCCCACTGAAGTGCAGTGGCTCTTCGATTTTGATCGCTGGTGCATGCCTGGCACTGCACTTTGGCGCATGGATGGCCTCCCTCGCTTATCTGTCGGTGGCCACTTCAGTGGTGCTCGTTTATCTCCATCCGGTCATCATCTATGCCATCGAAGTCATGCGGGGACGAACGACTCTGAAGGTGTCCTGCATCGGTGGAGTATTGCTGACCCTTTCCGGCACGACAATTCTTGCAATGTTTGCGGAGGACTCTGGTCAGTCGGCACAAAGCGATCACCGGGTCTGGGGAATGGGACTTTCCGTCATCGGTTCCCTGGCTTTCGTCGGATATCTCCTGGCAGGGCGAAGTGCCACGCAACAGATGCCAACAGTCACTTATGCGACAAGAGCGTACGCCGTGGCAGCATTCTGTCTCTTGATATGGCTGTTCTCGATGGGTTCAAAGGTGGTACCCGAAACAGGATTGGGTTGGGGATATGCCGCTCTGCTGGCACTGTTTCCCACTCTTCTGGGGCACACTCCGCTGAATGCTGCACTCAAGCGTTTGCCGCCTACAGTGGTGTCGACCACTTATCTGGGGGAGATGGCCGGTGCACCGCTTCTGGTGTGGTTGGTGATCCAGGAGGCACCGCCGACATCATTCTGGATAGGTGGACCACTGGTAGTGGCAGGGATCATGATCGTCGCGAGAAACAGTGAAAAGTTGGTGGAAGAATCGGAAAAACCGGATTCCGGTTCTCAGTAGTTTCTTTTCGAGGAAAGCACGCCGAGAAGAAGAAGGATGGCGATTCCAACTCCGAGGGCTTTCTGCGTCGGCATGAACCATAAAATCAGACCCACGGGCAACCCGGCGATGAGGACTGAAGCGATCAGCTTTTGCTTCCCCTTTTTGAGGTCCTTTTCTTCTTCCGAATAATCTTCTCCCAGATCGACGGACTGGTAGTCCAGTTCGGCGGGATCTCCCCAGCCGGTTTCGATGTCGCTGCCGCACTCACGACAGGCCAATCGGCCTTCGGAGACTTCTGCACCGCAGTGTGGGCAATCCAACATCGTCGATCCCTTCAAAAAAAATCCGTGGCCACCTTTTCCGGTGGCCACGGATGATGCGAATACAATCACTCGATCGCAAACGGATTCTTTACTGAACCTCGCTGGCAGCCTCGACATTGATCACGATCTGACCGTCGTCGTCGAGAGAAACTTGCACAGTTCCACCCTGTTTGATGTTGCCGTCGATGATCAGGTCAGCGATACGATCCTGAAGCTTGTCTTCCAAAGTCCTTCTCAGACCGCGAGCTCCGGTCGCAGGACCGGCGCTATCATTGACCATGAGTGCCTTGGCAGCGGTGTCGATCTCGATTTTCAGGTCAAGACCGGCGATGCGGGCTTCCAGCTTGGCCACTTCCAGGTCGAGAATCTCGGTCAGATCATCTTCTTTCAACTCGTCGAAGACGACGACTTCATCCACACGGTTCAGGAACTCGGGGCGGAAGTAGGTCTTGACCGCATCAAGGACCGCAAGGCGGGAGGCGGTGTTACCGTCTTCCTCCACCTCGGTGAATCCGAGGGAAGATTTGTTCTCCGCTTCACGAACTCCCAGGTTGGAGGTGAAGATGACGATGGTGTTCTTGAAGTCGACCTCACGTCCGAAGGCATCGGTAAGACGACCTTCTTCAAGGACCTGCAACAGGGTGTTGGTGATGTCGCCATGCGCTTTTTCGATTTCATCGAAGAGCACCACCATGTAGGGCTTGCGACGCACTTTCTCGGTGAGCAGTCCGCCCTCGTCGTAGCCGACGTATCCCGGAGGGGATCCGATCAAACGAGACACCGAGTGTTTCTCTGCATACTCGGACATGTCGATGCTGAGGATGGCGTCCTCGGTTCCGAAGAGGAACTTGGCAAGCGACTTGGCGACCAGAGTCTTGCCGACACCAGTGGGGCCGACGAAGACGAAGGATCCCATGGGACGCTGCGGATCACGAAGTCCCGCACGAGCCCTGCGGATGGCACGGCTGATGGAATGGACCGCATGGTCCTGGCTGACCACGTCTTCATGGAGTGTGTCTTCCATCTTGCGCAGTCGCGCGGCTTCCTCCTCCTGAAGATTGGAGATGGGAACGCCGGTCATTTCTGCAACCGTACGAGCAATGCTGGCACCGTCAACCTGACCGTCGACCTCTTTGGAGTTGGCCTTCCATTCGAAGATCAGTTGCTCCTTGTAGTTCTTGCGACTCTCCAGGTTGTCCCGGATCTGTGCTGCGAGTTCGAAGTCTTGTGAGAAGACCGCTTCATTCTTGTCCTGCTGAAGCTGGTCAATCTCCTCTTCGATCTCGGTGAGATCGGGGGGACGGGTAGTCTTCTGCAACCGCTCACAGGAACAGGCTTCATCGAGAACGTCGATGGCCTTGTCGGGAAGGAACCGGTTGGAGATATAGCGAATGGAAAGATCGACGCTCGCTTCGAGGGCTTCATCGGTGATCTGTACACGATGGTGAGCCTCAAAGGTGTCTCGAAGACCGGTGAGAATCTCGAGAGCGTCATCCCTGCTGGGGGGATCGACGATGATCGGCTGGAAGCGACGCTCCATGGCGCCGTCCTTCTCGATGTGCTTGCGGTATTCATCCAGGGTGGTGGCACCAATGCACTGGATCTCACCTCTGGAGAGAGCAGGCTTGAGGATGTTGGAAGCATCCAAACTCGACTCGGATGCTCCGGCACCCATGATGGTGTGCAGCTCATCGATGAAGAGGATCACATTTCCGGATTCACAGATTTCCTTGATGATCGCCTTGATACGCTTCTCAAATTCTCCGCGGTACTTGGTACCGGCAAGAAGCGAAGCGAGATCGAGGGAAACCACGCGCTTGCGCGAAAGAACTTCGGGTACTGCACTCTGGGCAATGCGCTGGGCAAGTCCCTCGACGATGGCGGTCTTTCCGACACCTGGTTCACCCATGACCACCGGATTGTTTTTCGTCTTGCGGGAGAGGATCTGAATGATTCGATCGATCTCCTTCTGACGACCGATGACCGGGTCGAGACGATTTTGTGCGGCGATAGCGGTCAGATCGACACCGTTGGAATCCAGTGTTGGTGTTGCGATCCCCGACCGTTTGACGGCTGCTCCCTGTGAACTGTCCACATCTCCTCCAAGCATTCTCTGGATGACGTTTTGAAGTCTGTCTTTGCCGAGGTCTCTTTCCGCAAGAATCCTCGAGGCTTCCCCTTCCTCTTCCTGACTCAGTCCGATCAACAGGTGTTCGGTTCCGATGTAGTACTGGTCAAGAACGACGGCCTTCTCTCTGGCGAGTTCAAGGCAGCGCTTGGCGTGGGGGGTATAGGGTGTTTCTTCGAAGTGCTTGCCTTTGCTGGCGGGAATGCGGTCCAGGCTCTCCCGAAGTGAACGAAGCAATTCGTCTGTGGTGCGGTCACATTTCTGGATCGCCTGTACGGCGACAGAATCTGGCTGGTGCAACAGTGCCCACAGAATGTGTTCTGTACCGATGTAGCCATGACCGAGGCGGCGGGCCTCATTCCCTGCCAATTGCAGGACCTTTTCGGCTTTCTCGGTGAATTTGACGGCCAAGAGCGGGACTCCCTCCCTGGGTTACAAAAGCAGGCACAGCGCCTGTAAAGGAGAATAGGATGGTCAGGCCGAAGACGACAAATCCGCACGGATCTGTTCACGCCAAAGAGTCCGCAATGCCCCAATAAATGCCTTCAGTGGCCATTTTGTGTATATTGGCCCTTTGCGATTCCCGGTTGAATCTGCATTCAGGACCCCGAAAGCTCTCATGAAACTCCTCATGACAGTCTTCATGGCAGGGCAGGGCCCGAGACGGAGAAATGATGAGCTGTATCTTCCACTTCCCACTCAACCGAAGTGTCTTTGTGCTGATTTTCCTCGGTTGCCTCGCCAGTATTGCGAGCCCGGTGGGTGGGCAGTCCACCGACGAAGACGCCCGCGAACTGCGCATCCTCATCGAAACCGGTGATTATCAGGAGGCGACCGATTGGGTAGAGGAGGAGCCGGGCCAGTTTCCGCTACTGGAGGCGAGAGTGTATCGGGAACAGGGGCGCTTCGACGATGCCATCACCACCCTCGAGAAAGCCCGGGAGGCTGAGGGAGCAGACGCCCATTTGCTTGCTGCTCTGGCGGGCTTGAAGTTGGAAATCGGAAAGTACGCCGAGGGTGAAACACTCTTGAAAAAGGCTCTCGTCATCGACGATCAGCATGTCGAGTCACTGGCCCGTTTGGGGCTTTATCGCATCGATCAGGGAAAGCGTGAGAGTGGTCAGGAATTGCTGCGCAAGGTGGTCCAGATCTACAAGGACATGTCCAGGGAAGAAGCGCAAAAGTCTCCTCCGGAAACTTTCGTCTGGTTTGGAAAAGCCTGCGAGGGGTTACAGAGATTTCGGGATGCCTATGAGGTGATGTACGACAGTGCCCTCTATCTCGACCCGAAATCTGCCGCGGCCCACACGGCCAGTGGTCACGCCCTGTTCTCAAAGTACAACTACCCCGATGCCCGCAGTCATTTCCGCGATGCTCTCGAAACGAACGCCAATCATGCGGAAGCGATGCTGGGCCTTGCAAGGGCAACATGGACCGATTACGCCTTCCCCGGAGAACGCGGGGAAGAGGTTTCCCAACTGCTGGCGAAAGCGAGCCGGATCTGGCCCGATCACCCTGAGAGATGGTTGCTGGAGGGAGACATCGCCTTTGCCAGTGAGAACTGGAACCGTGCGGAGATGTGCTACCGCAAGGTCTTGGAGATTCAGCCCAATCACCAGGTCGCCCAGGGATTGCTGGCGAGCATCCTTTACGCTGTCGCACGACTCGACGAGTTTGAAGCGTTGCGCAAAGAGGTGGAGGAGGGGCATCCCGCTCCGGCACTTTTCTATGTCACTCTCGCAGAGAGATTGGTAGACCGATTCTTCTATCGGGAGTCTGCCGAATTTTCACTCAAGGCCATCGAGCTCGACCCGGGGTTGCCCAAGTCGTATGCCATCTTTTCCATCAATGCACTTCGCAGTGGTCTTGAAGAAGAGGGAAAGAAGAAACTCGAGGAAGCCTGGACCAAGGATCGCTACAACGTCTGGGTCAAAAATACTCGGACGTTGATGAAGCACATCGATGAAAACTTCATCACTCGTGAAGAGGATGGTCTGGTGATTCGCATGAAGTCGGATGAAGGTCCGTACCTCATGCCTTATCTGATGCCTCTGATGAAAGAATCACGGGAGAGCTTTGAAAAGGACTACCAACTCGAAGTTTATCGTCCCTTGACCATCGAAGATTTTTCCAGTCATGCCTACTTCAGTGCACGTTCAATTGGATTGCCCGGGCTTGCTGCCAGTGGTGTTTGTTTTGGTCGACTGGTAACCCTGACAACTCCGAACGCTCTTCCGGGCAATTGGGGAGCGGTAGCGGTTCATGAATTGGCACACGTGGTGACCTTGCAGAAGGCTCGCCACCGTATCCCACGCTGGTTTGGTGAGGGTTTGTCTGTCTTCGAGGAAGCGCGCCGGACCCCCCGCTGGAAAAGGCATGAACCATTGATGGTTTCCACAGAGTTTCATGCCGGTGCATTGCGCCCCATCGCAGATTTGCAAAAGTCATTCATGAACCCCAGTTGGCCCGGTGAAATCCTGGTGGGTTACGTGCAGGGCGGTTTGATCTGCGAAATGATTCACGAGCAGCATGGCATGGCCAAGATCAATGAGATGCTGGAATCCTACGCAAAGGGTCATGACACCCGCAGAGTCCTCCGGGATGTCCTCGGCACCTCCGCAGAAAATTTCGACCGTGTTTTCATGGAGTGGTTGGGCAAAAAAGTGGAGGTTGCCGGAGTCGGGCCTGCGTTCCAGGGAAGACACATCGACCGATTGCGTGAGCGCACAGAAGACGAACCCAATGTTGCACGACATTGGGTCTGGTTAGCCGCCGCTTATCTCGCAGAAAAGAAAGTTGCGGATGCGGAGTTGGCCATCGGCAAAGCAGAGAAGCTGGATCCTGATTCCGCAGATCTCGCAGTCGTCAGGGCTTCGATGCAACTCAACGAAGGATTGACCGACAAGGCTCTCAAGTCTTTCAGTCAGGCGATTCTGGGAGACTCGATCTGGAGTTGGCGCAGCCGATTGTTGAAAGCCAGTATTCTGCGGAAGCGGGGCGACACGGAAGAAGCTCTGAAGATGTTGGAAGAGGCCACGGCGCAGGCTCCCACAGCAACCAGTTCGCCGGTGAGCCCCGGAAGTCCCTGGGTTCAATTGGCCACTCTTCAAAAGGATCTGGATCTCGATGCCCAGGCGATCGAAAGTTATCGCCAGCAGATCCTCCATGATCGTGATGATGCCAATACTCGACTGGCTCTGGCAAAAAGCATGGAAAAGGCGGGGGATTATCAGGGGGTGATCGACGCTGCATGGGATCTTCCCTTTATCACCCCCTATGGAGATGAGAGTCACGCTCTCCTGGGTCGTGCCTACCTCGAGTTGGAGGATTGGCAGAATGCCCGGCGGGAACTGGAACTGAGATTGGCTCTGGAGACTCCTGCAATGGAGGAGATTTATCCGGATTTGGCATGGGTGCTTTGGAAACTGGGAGAGGACACCGATGCTCTCAAATGGGCGAGACGTGCCCTGATGCTCGATCCAGCCAATGTCAGGGCCCAGCAGGTGGTCGATTCTCTCAAAGAGTAGTCGCTCACGCCTGATCGGCAGAATGCCAAATGTGGACCTCCAGGGGGGGTGGATTTGTGCAAATCTGCAGGCAAATTTTGATTCGCTTGACCCCAATTGTCGGGGTCGACTATCCTCACCAGACGTGTACTTTTCCACGTGGACCAAGTCTTCCCGTGCAGAGGAATTTCGGCAGGTTTCCGGATGGGTCTGGAATCCTTCGACAGGGTTTTTCCTCTGACAGATCAACCCCGCTGGCGTTTTCGCTGCGGTTTGCTGGAGGATCACTACAACGTGGAGAATGACGAGCCGAAATCTCCGGATCCCCAATCCTCGACGCGGGATGAAGATGGGTCCGGGGGAAACCTGGCACGCTCGGCAGCATGGAGTTCATTGGGTTGGCAACTGTTGCTCACCTTCGTGATTTTCGCTGCCTTCGGCCGGTGGATCGACGGTCGTTACGACTCGGAACCGTGGGGTGTGCTCGGAGGATGTCTCCTTGGATTCATCGCTTTGATCGTGCGAGCCCAACAAGAGTCGAATCGCAGTTGATGCGGCGAAGTCGGGATGTGTGAAACGAAATCGAAAGACCGGAGGATCCCTTGAGCGGACTCTCGCGATTGACGCTGAGATTTCTGCTGAGGACTCTGGGTCTTCTTTTGATCATTGGAGCCCTGGCGTATGCGCCGGTTTCATCCCTTTGGGGAGAGGAAACGGTGCCCATTCTCGGATACGGAATGGCCGTCGCCGCCCTTTTGGGGGTGTTGGGGATACGAAACCTGTTATCGATCCTGCGTTCCGAAGCGGACAGGGCGGTAGGCAAGGTTTTCCTGGGTATGGGTTTGCGAGCTCTGGTTCTGGCTGCCAGCCAGGTGCCGGTGTTCAACATGTACGGCCACGAGACCGGTGGCCGGACCCTGATTGCGGCGGTGTGTTTCTACCTCGTCGTGTTGGGAGTCGAGATCTTCTCTTTGCAGCAGTATCTGCAAGAGGAAACGGTCCTGAACAAGAAAGCGGAAACGGCGGAAGAGCCGGATTTGCCCAAGGAAACGGAATCGCAGCAGGAGTCTTGATCCCTCGTGTGAAATGAGACTTGGGAATCGAGACAGTTCTGCGAGCAGAAAGGTGCGGGATGCTGACATTTGCTGCTGGTGATCCACTGAGCCATGTGCTCGACAAGTCACTTCATCCCTTTCTGGATCAGATCGGGCTGACGAAGCATGTCATGATGATGCTGATTGCCACTCTCATCTGCGTCTTCCTCTTCAGCCGGGTGGCCAAGGGGCTGGCGAAGCAGATTGAGACCGGCGAATCCAAAGGCACTCTTTCGAGCATGCTCGAAGCGATGCTGGTCTTTTTGCGCGATGATATGGTGAAGCCCACTTTGGGTGCGGATACCTATCGTTTCCTTCCGCTTCTCTGGACCTACTTCTTTTTCATCGTCACCTGTAACCTTCTTGGGTTGATTCCCTTCTCTGCGACGGCCACCGGAAACATCAGTGTGACCGCAGCACTCGCAGGAATCGCCTTCGTGACCTACCACTTCTTTGGCATGAAGGAAAATGGGGTCGTCTCCTATTGGAAAGACAACCTCCTCGTGGGTCCGGCACCTCTGTGGCCATTGATGATCATCATCGAGGCCGCTGGTCACCTGATCAAACCGTGTGCTCTGGCGATTCGACTCTTCGCCAACATGATGGGCGGGCACATTCTTCTCGCCGTGATCATGTCGGGTACCGCCGTGGCGACATTGGACAACCTTGTGGTAGGGGGCGGCATTTCGCTGATCTCTGCACTGGGAGCCGTCGCCCTGACATTCCTTGAACTTTTGGTCGCCATGATTCAGGCGTTCATTTTTACAAATTTGACCACTGTTTTCCTGGGAGCCGCTCTGCATCCGGAGCACTAGGAAAACCTCAATAGATCAATCAATGCGTTTCACAGGGAAGTGATTCGTGGATCACCCGGAGGGTGATCAAGAAAGGAAACCATGGAAACGATTCTGAGTTTCATCGCATTTGCGGTAGCTGACAGCTCTGTCCTCAACTACGGCATCCTGGGTGCCGGTATCGGCGCTGGCCTTGCCGCCATCGGCGCTGGCATGGGTATTGGTCGTCTGGCCGGATCTGCCATGGAGGGCATCGCACGTAACCCTGAGGCAGCCGGCGACATTCGCGCCAACATGATCCTGACCGCAGCATTCATCGAGGGTGTGGCCCTCTTCGCTGCCGTGATCTGCTTCCTCATCCAGTCCGGAATCATCGACGCCACCAAGGCTGCTGCCTAATGCGGAAACTGAGCAGCAAGCTCTCCTTCCTGATCGTTGGAGTGGCTCTGATCTTCTTCCCCGCAGTTTCATACGCTGCGGACACCAGTGGCAAAGGTCCGATGGACTTTGATTTCAAGACGGCCGGTTGGACCGTTGGAATCTTCCTGACGGCTCTCCTCATCCTCAAGAAGGCTGCATGGGGACCGATCGTCAAGGCCATGGAAGAGCGTGAGCACAAGATCAAGGAATCCCTGGAAGCAGCAGATCGTATGCAGGCCCAGATGGAGCAGACCAAAGCGGAGAATGAAGAGATTCTTCGTGAGGCGCGCCGTGAGGCCAGTGAGATCGTTGCTGAAGGGAAAAGGGATGCCCAGGCTGTGGCTGAACAGGTCAAGGCAACTGCTGCCAAAGAGGCGCAGGCAATGACCGACAAGGCTTTGGCAGAGATCAGTCGCGCAAAAGACGTGGCCATCGACGAAGTCCACAAACTTTCTGTGGACCTGTCCTTGACCATTTCCGAGCGTCTGATCGGTCGTTCCCTCGATGGATCCGATCACCAGCGCATCGCTCAGGAAGCGATCGAGCAGTACCAAAAAATCGACTAGTTGAATCAACTGGTTCATTGACGAGGAGGAGCCGATGGCGGCTTCGACAAAACAGCGACATCCGGCAGCTCTGGCCTATGCATCGGCGATGCTTCAGGTAAGCACTGCTCAAGGAGAGGCTTCCGCATACGGTGATCAACTGAACGCCGTGGCCCATGCCATCTCGGATGACGCCCAGCTGAGGGTTTTCATCGAGAGCCCCAAGATCAGCCGGGAAAACAAAAAAGCCGCCCTTCACGCCGCATTGTCGGGGAAGGTCGCTGAGCCGGTTCTCAACCTGCTCAAGTTGTTGATCGACCGGGGACGTCAGTTCCTGGTGGAGGACATCTCTGACACCTACGGGGAGTTGGAAGATGTTGCCGCCGGTCGTGTCAAGGCCACGATCACGAGTGCCACTGAGATTCCTGCTGAACAGCGGGATGCGTTGGTGGCCAGCATCAAATCAAAAACGGGCCGGGAGGTTGTCGCTACCGAAGTGGTGGACGCCGGACTCCTTGCAGGATTGACGATTCAGGTCGGTGACCTGGTCGTCGACGGATCTCTCCGCAGTCATTTGCAGAGGGTTCGTCAGGAAGTGTTACAAACCCGATTCGGGAAAGACCTGATCGATGAAAATTAATGCCGACGAAATCTCCTCAGTCCTCAAGAAGGAGATCGAGAACTACCAGTCTGACCTGGCTGTCGACGAGGTGGGCACCGTGCTCGAGGTGGGTGACGGAATTGCCCGCATCTACGGTATCTCCAACTGCATGGCAGGAGAGATGCTCGAGTTTGCCAATGGTGCCAACGGCCTGGCGTTCAACCTGGAAGAGAACTCCATCGGAGCGGTGATTCTGGGTGATTTCTCCACGCTGAAGGAGGGTGACTCCGTCAAGCGTACCGGAACCGTTATGCAGGTTCCCTGTGGTGAGGCTCTTCTGGGCCGAGTGGTGGACCCTCTGGGTAACCCCCTCGACGGAAAAGGCCCCATCAAGACCGACACCTACCGTCCGGTGGAATCCCCGGCTCCGGGTATCGCCGACAGGAAGTCGGTGCACGAGCCGCTTCAGACCGGAATCAAGGCGATCGACTCGACGATTCCCATCGGTCGTGGTCAGCGCGAGCTGATCATCGGTGACCGGGGAATCGGCAAGACCGCCATCGCTATCGACACGATCATCAACCAGAAAGACAGTGGTGTGATCTGTGTGTACGTGGCGGTCGGTCAGAAGGGTTCGACCATCGCTGGTGTGGTGGATCGCCTCGAGAAAGAGGGCGCGATGGATTACACCATCGTCGTCAGCGCTCCGGCGTCCGCACCTGCTCCGCTGCAGTACATCGCACCGTACTCCGGTTGCGCCATGGCCGAGCACTTCATGTACAACGGGGGACACACCCTTTGCGTCTACGACGACCTTTCCAAGCAGGCCGCGGCATACCGCCAGCTCTCCCTGCTTCTGCGTCGTCCTCCCGGACGTGAGGCTTACCCCGGAGACGTGTTCTACCTCCACTCCCGTCTTCTCGAGAGATCTGCAAAGCTCTCCGATGACCTGGGCGGCGGATCTCTCACTGCGTTGCCGGTGATCGAGACCCAGGAGGGTGAGGTGTCCGCATACATCCCGACGAACGTGATCTCGATTACGGATGGTCAGATCTACCTCGAGCCGAACCTGTTCTTCGCTGGACAGCGTCCCGCGGTGAACGTGGGTATCTCGGTGTCGCGGGTGGGAGGTTCTGCACAGATCAAGGCGATGAAGAAGATCGCCGGTTCTCTGCGACTGGACCTGTCCGCCTTCCGTGAATTGGAAGCATTCGCACAGTTGGGAACCGAGTTGGACAAGGCTACTCAGGCCCAGCTTGATCGCGGTTTCCGCATGGTGGAGATCCTCAAGCAGCCGCAGTACAAGCCGATGCCGATCTCGGAGCAGGTCCTCATCATCTGGTGTGGATCGAACGGATTCCTCGATTCCCTGCCGGTCAACTCATTGGCAGATTTCGAGCCCCAGTTCCTGGAGCACGTGCGCACCGAGTTCCCTGAAATCCTCGAGTCGATCAAATCCACCGGAGAGATCAACGACGAGATGGAAGAGAATCTCAAGTCGGTGGCTGGAAACTTCAGCAAGGATTTCGCAGCCAAGCTGCCGCAGTAATGAATCGGAGGCCCTTATGGGCTTCCCGAAACAGAGGAGAAACTCGTGGCCAATGCCAGAGAGTTGAAAAACAAGATTCGCTCGGTGAGCAACACCAAGAAGATCACCCGGACGATGGAGATGATCTCCACCGCCAAGGCGGTCGTCTGCCAGAAGCGGATCGAGCAGTCACAGCCTTACGGTGACAAGCTCAACGAAATCCTCAAGGATCTCGGCGGAGCCGGAGGGAATGCGGAGTCGGGCGAGTTCCCGCTTCTTCGCAAGCCCGAGACGGTTCGTCGCGAAGCCCTTTTTGTGGTGACCGCGAACAGGGGTCTTTGTGGGGGCTACAACACCAATGTCCTCAAGCGTGCTGAGCAGTTCATTGCCGAGAAGAAAAAGGAAGGCGTCGAAGTCGATGTCTACATACTCGGCAAAAAAGGAATTGCCCGGTTCCGCTACCTGGGCATGGAAGTGGCCGAAACGTACACCCAGTTTGAAGACAAGCCGACCTTTGAAGAGGCCGAGGAAGTCTTCCAGCCGGTGATCGAAAAGTTTGAAAACGGTGAGGTGGATGGCGTTCACGTGACCTTCACCCACTACGAAAGTTCGAGTCGTCAATCCCCGGATCTTCGTCAGCTCTTGCCGATCGAGGTTTCCGAGGATGGTGAAAGTGGAGGCAAGGACTTCATTCTCGAACCGGATCCTGAAATGATTCTGGGGAGGCTTTTGCCGCTTTCCCTGAAGATGCAGTTTTTCCAGGCACTGGTGGAAGCCGCTGCGGGTGAGCAGATTGCCCGTCGCATCGCGATGAAAAACGCCACCGACAATGCCGAGGATATGGCCAAGACATACACCCAGCTTTACAACCGCACACGTCAGGCGAGCATCACCCAGGAAATCCTGGAGGTGATCGGTGGCGTGGAGGTAATGAGCTGATTAACACAATGCCGGCACTCGAATGCCGGTTGGAGAGACGGGAGTCGAACCCGTGAGTGAAAATACAGTTGTTGGCAAGGTTGTTCAGGTGATCGGTGCAACCATCGATGCCGAGTACCCCGAGGGACACCTTCCGCCAATCTACAATGCATTGAAGATTGACCAGGGCGACATCCAGTTGACTCTTGAGGTGCAGCAGCACCTCGGCGGAAACAGGGTTCGCGCTGTGGCCATGGCCTCCACCGACGGTGTGGTTCGCAACATGGATATCCGCGATACCGGTGAACCGATCAAGGTTCCGGTGGGAGAGGAAGTCCTGGGGCGCGTGTTCAACCTGCTGGGTGAACCCGTCGACAAGTTGCCTCCCGCAGAGGTGAAGGAGTACCGTCCGATTCATACTGACGCCATCGCGTTCGATGAACTTGAGGCTTCTACCCAAGTTTTCGAAACCGGCATCAAGGTGATCGACTTGCTGACTCCCTACTCCAAGGGAGGAAAGACTGGTCTCTTCGGAGGTGCGGGTCTGGGCAAGACGGTGTTGATTCAGGAACTGATCAACAACGTGGCAACCAAGCACGGGGGATACTCCTGTTTCGCAGGGGTGGGTGAGAGAACCCGTGAAGGAAACGACCTCTGGAACGAGATGAAGGAAGCGGTTGTCAAGACTGACGACGGCAAAGAGTTCAGCGTGCTCGACCGTACTGTTCTCGTCTTCGGACAGATGAACGAGCCCCCGGGAGCCCGTCTTCGTGTGGCGCTGTCTGCGCTGACGATGGCGGAGCACTTCCGTGACACCTCCGGATCGGACGTGCTGATCTTCGTCGACAACATCTTCCGCTTCTCTCAGGCCGGATCAGAAGTGTCCGCACTTCTGGGACGGATGCCGAGTGCGGTGGGATACCAGCCGACGCTGGCTACCGAGATGGGACAGCTGCAGGAGCGCATTACGTCCACGAAGAAAGGTTCGATCACTTCGGTGCAGGCGATTTACGTGCCTGCGGACGACCTGACCGACCCTGCACCGGCAACCGCCTTCGCCCACCTGGATGCGACCACCGTGCTCGATCGCCGGATCTCCGGTAAGGGAATCTACCCTGCGATCGATCCGCTCTCCTCGACTTCGCGGATTCTTGACCCGCAGATTGTCGGTGAGGAGCACTACGCAGTGGCTCGTGAGGTTCAGCAGATTCTTCAGCGTTACCGTGACCTTCAGGACATCATCGCCATTCTCGGAATGGATGAGCTGTCGGAGGACGACAAGATCCTCGTCGGCCGTGCACGCCGGATTGAGAGATTCTTCTCACAGCCCTTCAGCGTGGCCGAGGTCTTCACCGGATTCCCGGGCAAGTACGTTGAGGTGGCGGATACCGTCCGTTCCTGCAAGGAACTGGTCGAAGGCAAGCACGACCATCTTCCGGAACAGGCCTTCATGTACGTGGGCACCATCGAGGAAGCCGTCGAGAAGGCTGACAAGATGAAAGCCGAGGGCTAGGAATGGCCGACATGATTCACTGCCAGTTGCTTTCTCCGGAAGGGGCTGTATTCGACGGTCAGGTGACCTTCGTCGGAGCTCATGCTCTCGACGGCAGGGTCGGGATTCTTCCCAACCATGCTCCCCTGATCACAGCTCTGGGGGAGGGTTCTCTGGTTCTGAAGACGGAAAGTGATGGAGAGCGAAAGTGGACCGTTCGGGGAGGGTTCATGGAGGTTCTCGACAATCACGTTTCGATACTTGCAGAGGGTCTTCAGGAGTCCTGATTTTTCAGGAAGCAAAGAATGGCTTGGAACCGGGTCGGGGCCTTTGGGCTCCGACCCGGTTTTTATTTTTTGTGATTCTGGCCTGAACATCCTGTTTTGTTGCTCTAAGTGTCTACAGCCATAAGTTTTATGAGAACTGAAGCCGCGCTGGGAAACCTGCCTTCTATTCCTGACAGGAAAGTCAATATCGTTGATCGTCTGACTTTGGAGGGGGATAATCGGACCTTGCTCTAATTTTCCTATTTTTCAAATCAACAGGCTTATCGCCTTGGAGGAGGACCCCATGAATCAAATTCCCGTAAAGGTGCAGTCAATTCTGTTGGCTTGCCTCTTTGTTGCAGGAACCGCCTCGGTTCATGCCGACCACATTCGCCCGGCCTTTGTCGCCACCAGCCAGGAGGTGACCGGGGGAATTCTGGGAACGAACCCGCTGCTGACGGACGGCTTGAACGCGTTGCTCGCCAGTAACCTCGAGAGCTCCCCCTTCCTATTGGAAGTGGCCAATCTCGATGATCCGACTTACACCAATGATCCGGATATCACCCTCAATGCTTTCTCGGGTGTGGATGAAGATGGGGATCCCACCAATAACGCTTCAGGGACCAACAACTTCATCGTGACTCCGGACTCTCTGGATCCGGTGACCGGTGATTTCCTCTCCACCTTTACAGGGGGCAACATCACCAATGGCCTTTTGACCGCAGGCCCAGGAACCATCGTCATCTCCGGGATTCCGCTGAATGACCTGACCGTTTCCGCCAACTTCAGTGAGACTGCCGCCGGTTCCGGAATCTACGAGTTCACCTCGACCCCGACGGCTGCTTTCCTGACCGGGAGCTTTCTTTCGACGCTTCCCGCTCCGGATCCGTTTACGGGAACCCTGGTCGACGTTCTGACCAGTTTTGGAATTTTCCCGGATGTGGATGCGGATGGAGACGGAACCAATGAGTCCTACTCTGCCGAGTTTGTCTTTTCGGGAATCTCCTGCAACATCGTGCCGATTGATCCGACACCCTTTGATGGCTTCGTGGCTACCAGTCAGGAAGTAACCGGAGGAATCCTCGGCACCAATCCGCTGCTGACTGATGGACTGAATGCTCTGCTCGCCAGCAACCTCACCAACTTCCCCTTCCTCCTGGAAGTGGCTGATCTGGATGACCCGACCTACACCAATGACCCTGAGATCACTCTCAACACTTACGGGGGCATGGATGTGGATGGAGATCCCACCAATAACAACGACGGAGTCAACGAGTTTGTGATCGATTCTGAATCCTACGACGACAATGGAAACATCGTCTCCCAGTTTCCCGGGGGTGACATTGTCAACACCCTGCTGACCGCAGGTCCTGGAACGATCGTGATCTCGGGAATTCCGCTGAATGACCTGACCGTGGCGGCAACCTTCACCGAAACGACCCCGGGTTCCGGGATCTTCGAATTCACTTCAACCCCGACGGCCGCCTTCCTGACCGAGACTTTCCTGGTGACGCTTCCGGCACCGGATCCGTTCACGGGTACTCTGGTCGATGTTCTGACCAGCTTCGGAATCTTCCCGGATATCGATGCTGACGGAAATGGAACCAACGAATCCTACTCCGCTGAATTCGTCTTCACCGGAATCTCCTGTGTCCTTTACGGAAACGACTTTGGACCGGGTGGCCCGACTCCGACGGAAGACTGCGGTAACGGAATCGACGACGATGGCGACTCCCTGGCTGACTGCGACGACCCGGATTGTGCCACCGACGCAAACTGCGCTACCGGAAACCAGTTCCGTCGCGGAGATGTGAACGGTGACGCGGCTCTGAACATTGCAGATGCCATCGCGCTGTTGGGCTTCCTCTTCAGTGGTTCTGCCGCTCCGGGTTGCCTCGATGCGGGTGACGTCAACGACGATGGTGCCAACAACATTGCGGACGCCATTTCCCTGTTGGGTTTCCTCTTCAGCGGTTCCGCTGAGCCTCCGGCTCCGGGGACCAACTGCGGAGTGGATCCGACCGACACTGATCCTCTCGACTGCCAGAACCCCACGGGAGGTTGCTGATTTCGGGCTGAACATGTCTGATTCAAAAGCCCCGTTCGGACGCTGCGTCCGGACGGGGCTTTTTCTTTCTATCGATTTCCTGTGGTCACCCTTGCGAGTTATTCAATCGCCCGGATGATATGAAAGGCCAACGGGAATCGGGCAGTCCGATCCCTTCCGGAAAGAAGAATCGTTGGGCAAGACTGAGGGACTCGACACCCGTAAATTGTTTGCTCCTGAGGTGACCCAAAGGATGGCTCAGGCCGTCCTTGATGCGGGCTCCAACGAAGTCTTTTTTCTGGGCTCATTTGATGAGACCGGCCTCCTGGATCGTATCGAAGTGATTGCCCGCGGAACCGCGAACGCAGTTCCTGTTTTCCTTGAGAGAGCAGAGGAAGGCTTCCAGGTCCTGATTCACAACCATCCCGGTGGTGATCTGACCCCGAGCCCTGCAGACCTTTCCATCGCTTCCGAGGCGGGAGCCCGCCGTCTCGGCTTCTTCATCATCAATAATGAGGCGACCCGGGTGAATCGGGTCGTTGAACCCTTCCCCGAAAAGGAAGAGATCCCCGTCGAGGCGAAAGAAATCGATGGGGTGTTGGGTGGGGATGGCCTTTTCGGAAAAGTCCTCCCAGGCTTTGAGGAGAGAGCCGGGCAGCTGCGCATGGCACACTCGGTCAATCGGGCCATCAATGATGGTGACGTCGCTGTGTTGGAAGCGGGAACCGGCATCGGCAAGTCTTTTGCCTACCTTGTTCCTGCCATCTTGTGGGCTGTGAAAAATCGCGGTCGGGTCGTGATCTCCACCGCAACGATCCCGTTGGGCGAGCAGTTGGCTCACAGGGATCTCCCGACACTGCAAAGAATCCTCGGGGTGGACTTCAAGTTTGCACTGATACAGGGGCGCGGAAACTACGCCTGTCGTCGCAAGGCAGAACAGGTTTCCTCTGAACCGGAGATTTTCGCCGATGATGAGGAAAGAGAAGGCTGGATTGCAGACATTCTCGATCGTCTTGCTGAAGCGAAAACAGGAACAAGGCAGGAGATGCCGGGGGAAGTTCCAGAAGAGATCTGGAATGACTTCCAATCCACTTCAGACCAATCACTCAAGGCAAGATGTCCCCATTACCGAGAGTGTTTCTATTATGAGGCTCGTCGGAAAGCATTCGGGGCACACATCGTCATCGTCAACCATCACCTTTTCTTTGCAGATCTGAATTTACGCAAGGGAAGAGGGGATTATGAATCGGACCTGGTGATCCCCGGTTACCAAAAGGTCATCTTCGACGAAGCACATCATCTGGAAGATGTCGCCAGCAAGCATCTGGGTTCTGAGGTTTCTCGACGGGGAATGTTACAGGTTCTGGGTCGACTGCTGACCCCTCGCAAGAAGAGGGGTAGGCAGGGTGGACGTTTACCCTGGCTTGAGTCTCAGTTGGCGAAACATCACAAAGGTGAAGTCCACGAACTCCTGGGCATGAAGGTGATCCCCAGAGTTCACCTGGTGCGAAAGGAAGTGGAGCAAGCTCTGCAGAGACTCGAGGTACGACTGGAGGATTCGCGCCACCTGATCGAGGAAAGTGGCAGGGATGGATCCTTGATGGCGAGACTGGGCGAGAAAAAAGGCTTCATGCCCATGACAGTGGTAACACCACCGCTTCTGGATGCCCGTGACTCTCTCGATGGGTTGAAAGGTTTGTTGCAGGAGTGCTTGGATCTGCTGGAAGATGACCCCTTCGAACCGGAGGTCGAGTATCAGGCGGCCATCGCAGAACTGCGTTCCGCAAAAAGATCCGTCGTCGAGCAGATCGGGGCCATCGATTTTGTCAAAGATGCCTCAGGAGCGATTCAGCCCTGGGTGGAATTGTCGAGCCGCCCCCAGAAACATCTCATGCTCAGGGCAGCTCCTCTGAAGGTCGATGAATTGCTGGCAGAACATCTGTATCGTCCTCTCTCAACGGTGATCCAGACCAGCGCCACATTGAGAGTGGGAGAATCCTGGTCTTTTCTTGCGGATCGGCTGGGTTGGGAACAGGTGGAAAGGGAGCGTCTTCGGCAAGAGGAGTTCGACTCTCCTTTCGATTGGCCGCGACAGGTCCTTTTGGGATTGCCAGAGGATGTTCCAGAGCCGGACCGATCGGGATACGACAAGAAGATTCATGAGATCGTTCTCGATTCGGTGAGAGGAGCGCGTGGAAGAACTTTTGTTCTCTTCACATCCCACCGATCACTCAAAAAATGTGCCGAGACGATTCGCCCAGCACTGCAGGCGCAGGGAATGCCCTTGTTGGTTCAGGGGGAAGCGCCCCGCACAGAGTTGTTACGCCAGTTTGTTGATTCAGGAAGAGCCGTTCTGTTGGGTAATCAGTCCTATTGGGAAGGCATCGATGTTCCGGGAGCAGCGCTTTCCTGTGTCGTCATCCCCCGATTGCCATTCAAGATTCCCAATCATCCTCTGGAGCAGGGAAGAGCGGAAGAATTGGAGTCGCGGGGAAAAAGCCCCTTTGCCCATCTTGCGCTTCCGCGGGCAGTCCTCGGGTTGAGGCAGGGATTCGGGCGTCTGATTCGTACCATCGATGATCGCGGAGTGGTGGTCATCGCCGATACACGAATCATCAAGCGGCCCTACGGTAAAAGATTCTTGTCCAGTCTTCCTGATTGCCGAAGAGTTCAGGCGGAGTGGGATGAGGTCAAAACTTCCATCGAGGGTTTCTTTGCCATCGATGATGTTGAAGAGATGTTGCCGTGAAGGTTCGTGGTGTCATCACCGCTGCCGGAGATTCGAGGCGTCTGGGTCAACCAAAGGCGCTCCTGGAGATTTCAGGAGAGACCTTTATCGAGCGTCTTGTGCGTCTCATGAAGGCGGGCGGAGTCGATGAAGTTTTTCCGGTTGTGGGCGGGCGCCATACTCCTGAACTACTGAAAGAGTGTCAGAGACTCGGGATTGAACCGATCCACAATGCCGATCCGGAGAGAGGACCGGTCTCCAGCATCATTTGCGGCTTCAAGGAGCCAGGTGAATGGGACCTGTTGTTGATCCATCCCGTGGATGTCGTCGGAATTACAGCAGCAGATGTCCAGGGGTTGATTGATAGTAGCCGCAAACACCCGGATCACGATGCCTGGATCATGTCCCATGAGATGAGACGGGGGCATCCGGTGATGGTACGCAAGGAAGTGGTCTCCTCACTGGCCACCGAAGGTGGCCCAGAACACTTGAGGGCTTTGTTGGGACAGCCGCACCTTAAGCTTCACCATGAGGTCACGGACAACCCAATGATCCTCGAGGACGTGGATGATCCGGAAGACTGGGAGCGGATTCGCGGTCAGATCTGAAGACATGCAGAGATCAGCTACCGATGTTTTCCTCATACCACTTCAACAGATTCAGCCATGAATCGGGCATGGCACCTTTTGCCTGACGCACGGCAAAGTGCTCATTCGCCACATCCGGTACACCCCGATACAGAGCAAGCAATCCCATGGGGATTCGGTACTCGGCTGAACTCTTCCCGTACTTGTCGGCAACCTGCTGGAAGATAAATCGATCGGTTACTTCGGTGATCTTGAAGGGCATCACGGCATTCTGATCAGAAAGTCTCAGCCAGATATTTTCACGATCGATTCGATCGACCACTCCCTTGTCTTTGCGTTCACGGGTGCTTCCGGCAAGAGGAATCCGAACCAGAGTGACTTCCTTACCGTCGTCGCCCTTCTCCTGAAGAACTTCGAGAGACATCTTGAAGAATCCATCGAGGATCTGGAAAGCCTCCAGGTCGGTATTGATACGAGACTTGGTTTCATCGAGGACCATCTGCGAATCGAGTCCGACCGCTGCACTGATCATGCCTTTGATATCGCGGTTTTGAGACAGATTCCGGTACTCAGCCCAAATCGCTTTATATCCCGCCAACTCCTCAGTAGATCTTTTTTCATTTTCGACTCTGACGAACTCGGCTTTCTCCGCCATCACTCGCTCTTCGAGTTTCTCGGCTTCTGCGACAAGGTCTGGATCTGCATAGCCCCGGATTTTTTCTACCAGAGCGAGGGCTTGATCAAATTCCCGACGATTTCGATGGAACTCTGCTTTTTGGCTGTCGGCTTCATACTGGGAGTCGATCTGATCACTCCACACCGAAAGCAACCGTTCAATTTCCACATTCAGTTCTTCATCCTGACGTGCGCTTTTCGGTCGATCATCGAGGTACTCGATGGCTGCCCAGATTTTTCCGGACTCGACCATACCGGTGGCCTGCATCATCATTTCACGACCATCCGCCTGTCTTGCGGCAACCTGTGAAGATTCGAGTGCGTCAAGCTCGGCAACCATCTCTTTTGCAGCAGCGGTATCGGCGTAGTTTTTGATGGCAAATTTTAATTCGCGCAGTTGCATATCCTGATCTTTGGCCCGAATTGTGGTGAGGACCTTTCTGGCTCCACTCTCGTGACGGTCAAAATCTTCCTGATCAGCTTTCTTTCGTCGCTCGATTTTGATCTTGCTGATCTCGGTGAGGCGATCATCGATCATCTCCTCAAAATTGGGCTGACCTTTCGAGGCCTGGGATGCAGCAGAGATCACCATGAAGACAGAAATGAGAACACCGAGTCCCGCACCTATTTTCGTAAGCAGGGTTTTCCGGCTTCGAAGATCGGCTCGGCTTGCGCCCCCGACCTGACGATTTCCACCTGCAGGAGCATGGACATCTCTCTGCGGACGCCGGGCTATTGCAGCGGCTTTTTTTCCTTTTCGGGGTGATGCGCCAGAGTTTTCTAGATCATTAAGAACAGAGATGACTTCTTCAGCGCTATCCGGGCGGTCAGCGGGAGCCTTGTTGAGCAGCTGTTCGACAAGGTTGTCGAGATTTGATTCTTTTCCAGACAGTGTCACGATCGGAATCACTTCGTCACGGACATGCTTTTTCAGAATTTCCCGATTGGAATCCCCTTCGAAGGGGGGCTTGCCTGTCAGGCAGTGGTAAAGGGTTGCACCCAAAGCATACAGGTCACTACGTTCATCGACGCTCTCACCCTTGATCTGTTCCGGAGAGATGTAATGTGGAGTTCCCTTGAGAAGTTCCTGTTTCTCCAGATTCTGAGCCTGATCTGTGGCGAGAGCCAACCCGAGATCGGTGACTTTGGGAGTACCATCTTCAGCGATAAGAATATTTGCGGGTTTCAGATCACGATGCAGAAGTCCGGCTTTGTGAGCGTGGTTCAAGGCTTGTGTGATGCACAAAGCCAATTCACTGACTTCCCTCTCGGAGAGTTGACCTCTCCGCTTGAGTTTGTCCTGAAGGGTTTCCCCTTCGACATACTCCATCGAAAACCAGCAGACCTCATCCGTTTTACCCGCATCGAGGGCATGGACGATGTGGGGGTGATTCAAACGGGCAGCATTTCTCGCTTCTGCGATCAGATCTTCAAAGTCGGAATCCTTGTCACTGTTGAGGAAGACTTTGAGCGAAATGATTTTCCCGAGTGATTCCTGCTTTGCTTTCCAGACAACACTGGTCGTTCCCGCTCCCAGGGGTGAGATAAATTCAAACCCCGGGATTTCCGGTGGAAGTGTCGCCCGGATCTTCCGGCTCAACCGTTGGGTTTGATCACGGGTCAACAGACCTTTCTCGATGAGAAGGGCGCTGACAGTAGTGCCTGCAGTGTGGCTTTCGGCGATCGATTCGGCTGCTGCCTTGTCAATCAGCCCTTGCTTGAGGGCTAATTGGATCAAAGCCTTGTCAAAGTCGTTCATCGTCACTCCATGAGATGGCTCGTGGGTCAGGATTTGAACATCAAAGACGTGTTCCGGGCATTGGGAAGCACAGTTTGGGACTCTTCGATGGCTCTCCAGTGTAAGGGATGGGAGAATGCTCAGGAACTGAGTCAAAGGGTCGGGCCGAGCCTGAAAGTCGGTTTGGATCCCTCTGGAAACCGCTGAAAGGTGGCCGTTTCGTGCTACTTCCATGGTTACTGGCAGTGATGTGCCTCTCTCCCTCTTCCCACTCAGAAACCCTCTGGCACACTCGTGCTGAAATCGAGTTACAGCCGGAAAAGGGCCATATTTCGTGGATGGTCGAGTTGTCTCCCGCAGGAGCAGAAGCCCCCGGTGTATTGAAAGAGGCTCTCGAATTTGACCTTCACTCCGGATTGGAAGTGGATCCTCCCGAGTTTGGAACCCTGACCCGGGTTTCCGAGGGCCCCAGGGATCACGATCCCGGAATCGATCCCAGACCAGAAATTACCCGCAATCGTTGGCTGTGGACCCCGCCCGTTGAGGGGGCTCCCTTTCGATTGAGCGCAAAAGGGGTGATTCAGGAAGATCGCCAGGAAGTGGGGAGCGGATCGAGTCGCTCATTTTCCTCGACAGCAGGAACCATCGAGGAGCAGGGAGTTTTTCTCGCCGGTTCGAGTGCGTGGATTCCTCAGCCCGTAGGCGAGATGGTCACCTTCGATCTCAGGGTTTCCTTGCCAGCGGGTTGGGATGCGGTGTCGCAGGGAAAACGCGAAGAACATTCACGTACCGATCAGGGCACCAGCGTTCACTGGAAGTGTGATTCACCCCAAGAGGAAATTTACCTCGTTGCAGCCCGGTTCTTTGAGTACACGGACCGCATCGACAACGTCGAATTGATGGCATTTCTGCGGGAGGACGACTCGGCTCTCGCCTCCCGATATCTGGAAGCAAGCCAGCAATACATCCGCATGTACAGTGACATGCTCGGCCCGTATCCCCAGCCCAAGTTCGCCCTCGTCGAAAACTTTTGGGAGACCGGGTATGGGATGCCGTCCTTTACACTCCTGGGTCCACAGGTGATACGACTCCCTTTTATTCTTCGGTCATCTTATCCCCATGAAATTCTTCATGACTATTGGGGGAACTCGGTCTACGTCGATGTCGATTCCGGGAATTGGTGTGAGGGTCTGACGGCGTATATGGCCGATCACCTGATGAAAGAGGTGGATGGCCTCGGACACGAGTACCGCAGGGATGTTCTGAGAAAATATGGATCCTACGTACAGGAAGGCCAGGATTTTCCCCTCATCGAGTTTCGCAGCCGGCATTCCGGAGCGACCGAAGCGGTCGGTTACGGAAAGAGTCTGATGCTCTGGCACATGATTCGAAGGGAACTGGGGGACGAGCCTTTCCTGCAGGGGCTGAGCGATTTTTATCAGCGATTCCGCTACAAGAGGGCCTCATTCTCGGATCTGGCGAATTGCCTTCAGGAGGCTTCAGCAGCGGATGATTGGGATCTCCCAAAATTTGTTGAGCACTGGACAACGAACAGCGGTGCCCCCCGATTCAAAATGCAATTTGTTTTGGGCAGCCAAAGTTCGGAGATCACCCTTGAGCAGGTACAGGAGGAATCACCTTTTCCTCTGCGGGTTCCCGTTTACTTCAAGACCCTCAATTCCGATCAATGGCAGATGAGTGCAGTCGAGTTTCCCCTTGTGAAAGATGTGCCCCGTCGGGTCACCGTGGATCTGGGGCCAGGAGTCGTCAGTGCGCGTATCGACCCCTACTTCGATGTCTTCAGAAAACTCGAGCCGGAAGAAACCCCACCTACTTTGGGCGACATTTTTGGTACCGACCAGGGGCTGATCGTTCTGCCACAGAACAGCGCGGATCTGGTTCTTTGGAAAGAAGTGGCGACCCAGTGGGCCCGCACCGGCAACTTCGAAGTGATCGAGGACAATGACCCCGATGCAGATGCAAAGATCGAAGCCACCAAAGCTCTCTGGTTTTTCGGTTCGGAGAGTGTGAGGGCCGAAGAAGAATTTGAAACGGCCCCGACGATCCCAGAAGAGGAATACAACGCTGAAGAGGTTGCCGGCATTCGTGTTCATCAAGCCCAGGGCAGGGTTGTGGGTTGGATTACCTCGCCCGTCTCCGAAGCGATTCCCGGGCTCGGAAGAAAGTTGCCCCACTACGGCAAGTACTCCTATCTGGCCTTCAAGGGTTCTGAGCCAAGCAACTTCATCAAGGGGCAGTGGCCGGCAACCGGATCGGCCCTCTCCATGAGCCTGCTGGATACACCTCCTTCCATGTCGATTCCGGAGCGAACCCCTCTGGGTAAACCGGGGCAACTTCTGGATCCGGAAAAGATGCTCAGTCACATTCGCCTGCTCACCGCTCCAGAGATGGAGGGGCGTGGAAATGGGTCAGAGGGTTTGGCAAGGGCGGTCCAATGGATCGGCGATCGATTTAAAGAGATGGGCCTCGAGCCTGCCGCTCCCGACGGCAGCTACATCGATCGCTGGAGTGTGACCGATGATCAGGGCAAAGAACTGCAGTTGGAAAATGTTCTGGGAATGATCCCGGGTACGGATCCTGCACTCTCCCAAAAACCGGTGGTCGTGATGGCGCACCTCGATCATTTGGGCCGGGGTTGGCCCGACGTGCGCGCTGGCAATGAGGGGAAACTGCACCCGGGAGCAGATGACAATGCCTCCGGAGTGGCGGTCATGGTCGAAGTTGCCCGCAAAATGAAAAGAACCGTCCGCCCCCAGCGCCCGATTCTCTTCGTCGCCACGTCTGGAGAGGAGTGGGGGCTGAAAGGCTCCCAGCGTCTGGTTTCCGGAGGGTGCGTGATTCCTCTCGTGGAATCTCTGACGGCCATCAGTATCGACGCGGTCGGACGTTATCAGGACGGATCACTGCTGGTCCTGGGAGCCGGGACTGCCACAGAGTGGGTGCATATTGTCAGGGGTGTGGGGTTCACCACCGGCATCAAGGCGACCTCCGTGAATGAAGATCCCGGTGGATCCGATCATGTGATTTTCCACCGATTGGGAATTTCCGGAGTTCAGCTTACTACAGGTGCTCACCAGGACTTTCATCGTCCGAGTGATACCGCTGAGAAGATCAACGGCGATGGTCTCGTTCTGGTCTATCAATGGCTCAATGAGACCTTGGGGTATCTCGGAAACAGGGTCGAACCCCTGACCTCGACCTTGGGGAAGGGTGAAACACAAACCGCACCTCGGTCGAGTAGTAGTCGAAAAGTTTATTTGGGAACGGTGCCTGATTTTGCAGACACGGGACCTGGAGTGCGATTTGACAGTGTAATGCCAGAATCTCCTGCAGAAGAAGCGGGCTTGAGAACGGGTGATCGGCTTTTGAAGTTGAACGATGAAGCGGTGGTTGATCTGAGAATGTATTCTCAAATCTTGAAAAACCTGGAACCCGGAATTGAAGTCGTGATGGAAATTCAGCGAAATGAAAAGGTGATGGAAATCCGCCTGATTCCTACAAAAAGATAACTAGCAATCCTTGTTTGTTTTTGAGGTATGATCACGCTACGACAGTGAAAAATCTCATTCTTTGCTTTCGAGAAAGTTGTTGTAGTGGTCAGTGTGTATGACATCAAACCTGCATTTCAGGGATTGCTTCGGCCCGTGGTCAAATGGCTTGCTCGGTTAGGTGTGACAGCCAATCAGGTGACTCTTGCAGCAGTTTTACTGTCCTTCGGGGCGGGATTATGGCTTGCCATAGACCGTGGTACCGGCGCCACTCTCCCAGGTTTGACAGACCCTGAATCTGAATCTATTCCCAGAATCCTGTTAATGATTCCCTTGGTGCTCTTTGTTCGAATGGCCCTCAATGCCATCGACGGGATGCTCGCACGGGAGCACGATATGAAATCCCGTTTGGGAGCGGTGCTCAATGAGATGGGGGATGTGGTCTCCGATGTGGCTTTGTATCTGCCATTGGTGTGGATCGTCGGATTTGATGAAAGAGCTGTAATTTTACTGGTCATACTCGGAATCATTGTGGAGATGTCCGGGGTCGTCTCAGTTCAGATCGGCTCCAGTCGCCGATATGATGGACCAATGGGGAAAAGTGATCGAGCGTTTGTTTTAGGAGCTCTTTGTCTGTTGCTGGGACTGGGTGTTCCAGCAGGTGAGTGGGTCAGTTACCTCCTATGGGGAATTGTGCTACTGGAAGGTGTGACAGTTTTCCAGAGATCTCGGAAGGGGTTGGCTGAATGCAATTGATTGAGCAACTGCTGAGCCATCCCCAGCCCGTAAAATGGGCATTTTTGATTATTTACGGGCTCATCATTCTTGGGACGATTTACATTTTTTTGCAGAAAAAAATCAATCCACAAAAAGACTTGGGTGACGTACCCCCAAGACTGAAGACATGGTTCTATATCGTCTCATTTTTGTATGTCGCATTGGCAGTGGAAGAACACATCGCGCTCTGGTTTTTTGGATTGATCAGTTTTCTGGCACTCAAAGAGTTTTTGTCGATGATTCCAACGAGGCGTGCAGACCGGAGAATGCTGTTTTGGGCATATCTTTCTTTACCACTTCAGTACTATTGGATTCACATCGAATGGTATGAAGTCTTCATTATTTTCATTCCGGTTTATATGTTTCTTTTATTACCCGTAAGACTGGTGTTGGTGGGTGAAACCGAGGGTTTTTTGAGATCTGTAGGCATCACCCAATGGGGTTTGATGACTTGTGTCTTTGGTTTTAGTCATTTGGCAAATCTGGGTAGGTTGACCGGAGAGTTTTGTGGACCTGCCGGCGGCAGTGGTCTTGTCTTGTATTTATTGTTGCTGACCGAAGGGAATGATGTTGCCCAGTATGTTTGGGGAAAGACATTCGGTAAGCATAAGATCATACCGAAAATCAGCCCAAATAAAACAACCGAGGGCTTCGTTGGGGGATTGATCACAACGATAGCGTTAGCCTATTTTCTTGGGCCCATTTTTACAGGTTTCACAAACAATCAGGCTCTGTTGGCCGGTTTGTTGATAGGTACCAGTGGCTTCTTCGGGGATTTGGTCATGTCTGCAATAAAAAGAGATATGAAGGTGAAAGATACGGGTACTTTTCTTCCAGGTCATGGCGGCATTTTGGATCGGATTGACAGTTTGCTTTACACCTCGCCGATCTTCTTTCATTACACGTTCTACCTGATGCCGTAATCATGGGGACAGTTCTCAAATTTCTCTTCCATCTGTTGATCGTGAGGCCTCTGACGCTGGTCGTAATCGGGCTTAACGTACGGGGTAAATCAAATCTGCCCAAAAATGGTCCAGCGATATTGGCCGCCAATCACAACAGTCATCTCGACACATTGATTCTTCAATCTCTGTTTCCCCTGAGTATGCAAAACAAAATTCGACCAGTCGCTGCAGCAGACTACTTCATGAAAAACCGTCTGTTGGCATGGTTCTCAACTCAGGTTATGGGAATCCTGCCGATTCAGAGAAAACTGAGTGTTTCAGGTGGAGATCCGCTGAGCGGTTGTATAGAGGCTCTTGAAAAGGGTCAGATATTGATCATCTACCCTGAAGGCAGTCGCGGTGAAGCAGAGAAGTTCAGTGATTTCAAAAACGGGATTGCTCACCTGGCGAAAAAGTTTCCGGAAGCTGCCGTTTATCCGATTTTCCTTCATGGTTGTGGGAAGGCCTTACCGAAGGGGGAGTCCATCTTTGTGCCCTTTTTTGTAGATTGTGTCGTCGGTGAAGCCCGCTATTGGGGTGGAAACAAGAATGAGTTCACCGAGCAGCTAAGATCGGATATCGAAGCACTGTCTGAAGAGTGTGATCTTAAGGCCTGGGATTAGGATCGATCAAACTTCGCGACCACCGACACCAAAGTAGTTGGCATCCGGGTGGTGGAAGGCGAGAGCAGAGACGCTTGCTTCCGGATCCATCATGAAGCCATCGGTCAGTTGGACTCCCAGATGCTCCTGCGGTTGAAGCAGGCGCCAGATCGATTCCTGACAGGATAGATCAGGGCATGCGGGATATCCGAAGGAGTAGCGCTTGCCGCGATAGCGGGCCCGGAACAGATCAAGGGCAGGCATGCCTTCATCATCCGGGAAGCCCCAGTCGGCGCGGATTCTTCGGTGGACCCGTTCAGCGAGCCCTTCTGCCAGTTCGACGGCCAGAGCCTGAATGGCGTGGCTCTTCAGGTATTCACCCTCATTCATCCAGGCACGTGACTGGTTTCTGACACCCGAGCCGGCGGTCGTCACCATGATGGCGATGTGGTCTCGGGGGTCACCATTGTCTGCTGCTGGAAGCACGTAATCACAGATCGACTGGAACGGAGATTTCTGCTGCCTGGGCATGGGAATCTCTTCGAGGATTTTTCCTGATTCCGGACAGTGAATGCGAATCATTTTGGAAGTCGAACTGGCTGGGTAGTGCCTCCACATGGCCCTCGGTAACAGCAGGTCCCTGCGCGTCACTTCTTCCAGCAACTGATCCATCAGGGTTTTCAATTCCAGTGCTTTCGAGTCGCCCGCTTCCAACTTTTTGTTGAAGTTGCCACGCAATCCCATGTGGCGTCCGTAGAGCATCTGCGGATTGATCAGTGGGTAGATTTCACGGGGATCAATGTTGGATTCAAAGTGCAACTCTGTGTCCGGAATCGGTGGAGCCGTTTCCAAGACTCTGACTTCCGGAGACCGGTCCGGAATGGTGATTTCTGCCACTGCGGTTTTCGTGGCAGGCGTACCGGCAGCAGTGATTTTTTCCTGATCACGGCGCACCGACTCGATGAACTCATCCCGCTTTTCCTCATCCATCAGCTCATTGACGATCCTCAAACCGTCCATGGCGTCTTTGGCATAGATCACAGTTGAGTCGGTGGCCTTCTGGATGCGGGTGGCCGTGAACTTTTCAGAGAGTGCAGCCCCTCCGACCAGAATCGGCAGGTCGATGCCCTGGGACTGAAGATCTTCTGCGGTGACCACCATCTGTTGTGCCGATTTGACCAGAAGGCCTGAGAGTCCAATGGCATCCGGTTGGTGCTCTTTGACCGCATCGATCAGTTGGGTCGGAGGAACCTTGATTCCCAAATCGACCACCTCGAATCCATTGTTGGAGAGGATGATCTGCACAAGGTTCTTGCCAATATCGTGAACGTCACCCTTCACGGTGGCGAGCAGTACCTTTCCCCTGGAGGCCGCATCCGCTTTTTCCATGTGGGGCTCAAGGAATGCGACCGCCGCTTTCATCGCCTCTGCACTCTGCAGTACTTCGGCAACGATCAACTCGTTGTCGTTGAAGAGACGTCCGACCTCGGCCATACCCGTCATCAATGGACCATTGATAATCGCCAATGGCGATTCATGGGTTTCAAGGGCGATGCCAAGGGCTTCTTCAAGTCCTTCCTTGGTGCCCTCAATGATGTTCCGGGCGAGTCTCTCAGGGATCGGCAATTCGAGAAGGGGTGATTGCCCCTCCGCTGCGACTTTTTTGCCCCGATAGAACTCCGTGAACTCGGCGATGGGATCTGCGGTCCGTTGCCAGATCAGGTTTTCACTCAGCATCCGTTCTTCTTCGGGGATGCTTGCGTATCTCTCCATGCGCTCCGAGTTGACGATGGCCATCGACAATCCGGCTTGAACGCAGTGATAGAGGAAAACAGAGTTCAGGACTTCCCTGCCTGCAGGCGGCAGGCCAAATGAAACATTACTGATTCCCAGAACGGTTCCACATTGAGGGAAACGGTCATGAATCGCTTTGACTCCGTCAATCGTGGCAGCAGCGGAGGAGGTGTACTTTTCATCACCCGTTCCGACCGGGAACACGAGAGGGTCAAAGATGATGTCTTCGGGAGGCACACCATATTTGTTGGTCAAAAGATCATAGGATCTCTCTGCGATCTCCAGTTTTCTTTCGACTGTGACCGCCATGCCATCATCCGGGTCCTCATCGATGCAGCCGACGACGAGGGCTGCGCCGTAACGTCGGGCGAGGGGGACCACTGATTCGAACCGTTCCTCACCATCTTCCAGATTGATGGAGTTGATGACCGATTTCCCCTGGCACAGTTTGAGTGCCTCTTCGATCACGTCCGAATCGGTGGAGTCGATCATCAAGGGAGCCTTGGTCATACGAGTCAGAACCGGCAGGAAGGCGAGCATGTCCTCAAGCTCTTCCCGATCAGGGTCGGCCATGCAGACATCGATGATGTGAGCACCGCCACGGTCCTGCTTGCGACCGATTTCCGCTGCTTTTTCGAATTCATTCTTGGCAATCATTTTCTTGAATTTACGACTGCCAATGACATTGGTTCGCTCGCCGACGATGAGAGGTGTGGTGTCTTCTGTCACTTCCACAGCCTCGATACCGGAGAGGGTCAGAAAGTCATTCGGTTCGATCACACGAGGTTCTGCTTCGCGTGCAATATCAGCGATGGCTTGGATGTGTGCTGTCGTAGTTCCACAACAGCCACCC
Source organism: Planctomycetota bacterium (assembly GCA_013911165.1). GTDB lineage: Bacteria > Planctomycetota > UBA8108 > UBA1146 > UBA1146 > UBA12191. Next base: position 67,707 of record JACETR010000002.1, read on the forward strand.
ACGACATTGACCCAGCCCTGGTCGAAAAACGGTTTCAGATTTGCAGAAAGAATCTCAGCGGTTTCTTCGTATTCACCATCGGCATTGGGCAGTCCTGCGTTGGGGTAAACGGAGACCGGATATTTGGAAACACCTGCAAGGGTTCGAAGATGGTCCGTCATGAACTGGGGACCAGTGGCGCAATTCATGCCGATAAAAATCGGTTCGAAATGTTCCACACTGGTGTAAAAGGCTTCGATGGTTTGACCGGCGAGCATCGTTCCCATAGGTTCGATGGTACAGGAGATCGCCACTGGTCTTGAAAAACCGAGTTCCTTCTCTGCCTGCTCGATGCCGATTTGTGCCGCTTTCAGATTGAGTCCATCCTGAACTGTTTCCAAAAGCAGAATGTCGACTCCACCACGCAGCAGTCCCAAAGCCTGGACTCTGAAATTCTCAACCAGTTCATCGAAGGTGATGCCCCCGGTGACGGACAGGGTTTTGGTCGTGGGGCCCATCGATCCAAGAACAAATCGAGGACGATCGGGCGTTGACAGGGCATCCGCTTCCTGTCGGGCGATTTGCGCTCCGACTTCATTAACTTCCAGAGCCAGATGACCCAATTCGTATTCATCCAGAACCAGAGGCGTGGCACCGAAAGTATTCGTCTCGATGCAGTCCGCACCCGCCTCCAGATAGCTACGGTGGACTGACCGGATCACCTCGGGTCGGGTCAGGATCAGGTTTTCATTACAACCATAGAGGTCCTCACCGCCAAAATCCTCTGCAGTGAGGTCCAATTCCTGAAGTGCAGTACCGGTCGCGCCATCGATGACGAGTATCCGTTCTTTGAGAATGGACATGAATCTCTGACGAATTTCAGCACCGGATATCTGGGCTGGATCAAAGGTCATTGGGGCTGCTCCTGTTTAGGTTCACTCTTGAACTCAATATAAATGCGGTCCGAGAGCAGGGATAGTGATCTGGTGCAGATTGAAAGTGTCTCTTGTGACCTTCTCCAAGGTCAGGGCAAGGGGCGGGATTTCAGAATTTCGAGCTCTTGTTGCATCGCTTCCTGCGATTGAAGAAGCTCCTCCAGCAACTTTTGCATTTGGCCCTGTCGAACGACAAGGTCGACCCGGTCTTGACTGGATGATTGCACCTGTTGTTCGAGATCACGAATCTGTTGTTTCAGTGATTCGACAAGTTTCTGATCATCAGTCCTCGCCTGTTGCATGGCAGACCTGGCGGTCTCCAGATCAGATTTCAATTGCTCCAGCTGTTGATTCAACCGGGCTTGAGTTTCGGCATGTTCTTCATGGGCCGATTGCTGTGTTGTGGCATGTTCCCGTTGACGGGTGTCCAGCTGTTCGAGCCCTTCCTTGAGCCTGTTTCCTTGTTCCTGCAGTTGATCCATATCCCCATTCAGTGATTCACGGGTTTCTTTCAAATCGTCGGAGAGGGTTTTCTGCTGTTGGCGGGCTTCCGCGATCTGCAGGCGATTTTGCTCGATGAGTTTGGCTGATTCCTTGAGGGTTCCGTCCATCGACTCCTGTGAAGATTTGATCTCTTCAAAATTGGCATCAATCTCGGCATGTTTTCCCTCCAGTTCACTGACTCTGGAAGAGATGGCTGTATCGCCGAGGATCATGAATGCGAGAACTGCAAGTGTCGAGAGACCGACGGCAAGGGTGACCGTTTTCATGTCGCCTCCTTTTGGGTCCTGAAAGCGATTCCCCCCGGAAGTGGTAAGGAAGGAGTGTGGAAAAGATGATGGGAAATAGTATGGACGAGGGGGTGATCTATGCCGATGGAGTTGGCGGTGGGGGTGGGATTCGAACCCACGGGAGCTGTTACACCCCGCCGGTTTTCAAAACCGGTGCAATCGACCACTCTGCCACCCCACCGCTCAGAATCACTTTTCGGTGCCTTATTTGTTCTTGTCCATGGGACGTGCACCAGCCCGAAGATTCGAAACGGGTCCACGACTTCGTCACACAGGGTACTGGATCCCGGCTCAGGAACCACCCTTGTCATGATCGTTCTCATCGTCATTGGAGAGGAATCGACGCTCTCTCTTGAGCCGCTCGATCCGCTTGTCCCGCAGTTCCTGGGCATGGGATTGAAGATCTTCGAAACGGTCTTTTTCGTCGACCACCTCAATGCTGAGAATGGTTTCAAACACATCTTCTGTGGTCACCACCCCGCAGGTTCCTCCCAACTCGTCAGCAACCATGGCGATGGGATCCTGACCACTGACCAGATCGTCGAGGGTTTTACGAAGAGTCGCTAATTCGGGAATAAAGCGGATATCCCGGCGGAATTCCACGAGCTGTGTCGAATGGGTCTTTTCGCTCAGGGCAGCGGTCAGTACCTCACGCAGGAGGATGTATCCACTGACCTCGTCTCTGGATTTACCGTAGAGGGGGATTCTGCTCGGCAGTTTTCCCCGTTTGTTTTCGGCCAGGAGATCTTCAACGGTCGATTCCTGCCACATGTCGACGAGAACAGTGTGGGGAGTCATCACATCCTTCACACGGATTTCATCGAGTCGGAGAATGTTTCTGTAGAGCGCTTTTTCGTGGTGGGCGAGGGTGCCTTCGTCACCGGCCATGTCAATCATCGCCTCGACTTCACCCCTCGAGACGTGTTCGCCCTTGATTCCTCCAAAGAATCGCGTCAACCGGCTGGTCAGTGCAACCAGCGGGCGCAGCAGAATGGTCAGCATTTTCAGTGAGTATCCGACCAGTCCCGAGAGTTTTTTGGAATGCACCGCTCCGATGGTTTTCGGGATGATTTCCGAGGTGGTCAGAATGAGAAAGGTCAGGACTGCGGAGAAGGCTCCCACCCATGCCTGAGACAGCTGCCCGACCAGATATCCTGCGTAGGAAGCTCCAGCGGTATGGGAGATGGTATTGAGAATGAGGATCGCCCCGAGGGCATCATCGAGTCGATCCTTCTTGAGGGTGTACAAAAGGTCGACCCCACGGCTCTTTTCCCGACGTTCCTCGAGACTGGCAAGGGAAACGGAAAGCAGGACCGCTTCCAGAAGAGAGCAGAAGAAGGATATCGCCAGAGTCAAAAAGACGACGATCAGCAAATAGGTCACAGAACTCCCAAATCCAGCACAAAGGCTTACATAGGATACCCTGAACCTCGAAAAGAGGGGCCCGAACCCAACAAACACACTTTATCGGAATCACAGGGGTTAATTTGCACTTTACACTTTATAAAGCATGTGTCACCCTTTCTCCGGGTTGGGGCTACCTGTGTGCGAATGCGAGCAGGGTTGCAACAACACAGGGCAATGGAAATGCCCGGAATGAAACAGCACAGGGTGTGAAGAAACAGGTTTGCGGTGCGAGACAGGGTCGAATTCGAATTTCGACCGGATTGGCACGGCACCTGCATGGGGTACAAGGCCCCGGATCACCCGTGAAAAATTCGGATTCAGGGGAAAGTCTTCCGTCAGTGAAGACGAGATCGGGAAAGAGGGAATGGGATGACGCAACAATTCGACGGCTCAGGGAAGTCTCCTTCAGAGTCGCTCTCCAGCACCCATCAGTTTCAGAAGACATGGGAAGAACTGGGACAGGGGGCAAGGGTCATCTTGATCCTTGGAATGGTCCTTTTCGTTTACGGTTTTTTCCTGAACGGTGACCGTCTGATTGAAATTCCTGAGGTGGAAGTTCCTGGTACCCAGCACGCCCAGGTCATCCAATTCCTCGAAGAGGAAAACATCCGCTACGACTACACCGAGGCGGGAACCCTCAGGGTCGCCAAGAGTGGAACTCCCAAAGTCGTCGCTTTTCTGGACCGCTTTGTCGAAGTTTTCGAGAAGCCCGAGGCGAAAACTGCAGTTGCCAAAACCAACTTTGGAACCTCTCTCGCTGAATTGACAGATTTCAGGGGAAAAGCTTCCCAAAGATCGGATAGCAGAATCGATGACATCGTCCGATCTGCAGAAGAAGAAGTCGCCAGGTTTGAAGGAATCACTGCGGCGACCATCGTTCCAAACAGGCTTTCTGCGGAAAGACACTCCCAAAACCAATTTACCCGAATCAATCGGGTGAGTGTCCAGCTCGAACTTAATGAAGACCGCAGGGATTACGGACTCGACAGCGGAATGGTCAAACTGATCAAATCCCATGTCAGTGTCGCATTGGACGTTCCTGAGGTTGCGGTACAACTTTCCGATACCAGCGGCAGGTTTTACGACGTCAGAAACAGCCAGCCGACCGCCGCAGATCTTCGTAACAAAGTGAATGTGATCGAGGACAGAGTTGGCCAATTCATGGCCAATATCCTTGAAGAGGGGTCCTACAGGATTCAGGTGGATGTCGGGTCTGCACCCTTCCCGAAAGAAAGAGTCGTCTTTAGGGACTCCTTTCCCAAAGAGTGGCCCAGTATCGACCAGATCAATGACAAGCTGATTCAATTGACCCCGGTAACGGGTCCCCTCCCAAGCAACATCGTCACTCTTGATGCCTTGAAGAATGCCCAATCGCGCTCACGCTGGAATCAGGTTGCGGAAGATTCCACCCGGAATGTGGCTGTCACCGTCTTTATTGATCGTGGTCCTGCAAAAGCGGTGCTCGATCCAGCAGACCCGATGCAGCATCTGAATTTTGATCCGGTCATCCCGATTCCTGCACAGGATAATTTCCAGTCGATGACCCGGGATATTGCTCGCCATCTTGAAGAGCATCTTCGTGCGACATTCCGCGGCGACGATGTCACTGCCCGTGTGGTTCCGGTCAATCTGATTGGTGAAAATGGCCAACTTGCCAGCTCTTCCTTCTCAGTCGCCGAGTTATACGGCACCGGAGCAGTGGTGGGTGAAACTTCACAAAATACGACGATCTTCTTTTTCTCGGTGATCGCACTTCTGTTTGTCGTGCTGATGTTCCGTGACGGACCGAAAGACACCGAAAAGGGATATTCGATCACAGGGTTCCACGGCGGTTTCATCGAGAGGTCTGCTGACAATGTCAGCACGCAAAACAACTTCCAGTCTTCCTTCCACTCCGGTGAAAATCCGGCAGTCGTTTACCAGATCAACCAAAAGACCTTCGAAGAGCGTCTGGAGATTCTCAGGGCCATCGTCGGTAATCAGGAGGAAAACCTTCCTGGCAGCGACATTCTCGCCCTGATGATTTTTGATCTCGCCGACAATCGTCAGGATATCTTCGAGTGCCTCAAAAATGAGGAGTGTGAAGCACTGTTCCAGTTGATCGATGGAATCGCAGGTCCCATCGGTAATGAAGATGTTGAAGACGCCTTCGCCGCTTTCGAACTGATCACCACTGGTTTGAATCAGGAAAGCGAGATTCCCGTTCTTGTAACGACAGTGCCTACCCGCCCAGAAATTGACGAGAAAGTCATCGCAGATATTCGCAACCAGAACCCTGCTTTGGCGGATGTGATTTCCAAAACACGTGGAGAAGATTCAGGGAAGGTTTCCTGATGGAAAACGAACCTCGCGGCCACGATCTCCCGGCGGATACAGAGCCTGATGAGAGAACCATCGCTGAAGCGCGGTTGGAGCTCGAATCTTTAAGGCAGGCTTATGACGATCTGATGGGGCAACTGAGGGTTGAAGGCGAAGAGCAACAGAGACGTCTTCAAGTCGCTCGGGATGCAGAAAGAGAACGCATTGCAACCCAGATCGAGGAAGCCAACGCCAAAGCTGCAAAAATACGCCAGCAGGCTCTGGTCGAATGCGAGTCACTTCGCAAAGAGGCCTCCGAAGAGGGACGTACCGGGGGGTATGAACTCGGCTATGAAGAGGGCGTTCAGAGGGGACTCGAGGAGAGTCGCCGGATCGCTCGTGAAAATACCGAGAAGGCTGCGCGCGAGATTCTGGGTGAATCTTGTGGCACCGTTCCCGCAATGTTGAATGAATGCCTTGGTGATTTTGATCGGGTATGGCGTGGAACTGTCGGCGAGATGCGCAGGGACACTGTGGCCCTCTCAAGAGGTATCGCTGAGAGAATTCTCAGACGAGAGATCGATCGCCTTCCTCAACTGGTACTCGAAAACATCGAAGTGGCGATTCAGAGAATCTCTGATCGCCGAAGATTGTGCATTGAGGTTCACCCCGCAGATCTGGAATCCGTCATTGAGTTTCTTCCCGAATTGGGAAAACGAATTCGTGGTGCGGAAGCCGCTGAGGTCATCGGCCATGAGGCTATCCAGAGGGGTGGTTGTCGCGTCAAAGGCGAGACAGGTCATGTCGATCTGTGTATCGACACCCAACTTGATTTGATTGAGTCTGCATTGATCCGAAACACCCAGGTGTCCGGATGAATCTGATTTCCGCACTGGATAGCCTTGGCAATGATGGACTCGCCAGGGTTCAGGGCCGGGTCGTCGCCGTAACGGGAGTTCTCGTTGAGGCGGAAGGAATCGCCCTTCCAGTCGGTGCGGAATGTGAAATCGTGTCGAGATCTGGAAACCGAACTCTCGCTGAAGTCGTCGGTTTCTCCGGTGAGCGGACACACCTTCTTCCAGAATGTGGAATTGATGGAATCGGCCCCATGGATGAAGTGATTCATGATGGTGAGATCCCTTCGGTTCCCGTATCGGAAGAGCTTTTGGGAAGAGTGATCGATGCCAGAGGAAATCCGATTGATGGCCTGGGTCCCATCACAGGCACCGTTCGGTTTCCCATAGAGAATGAACCGACCCCTGCACTGAAGAGGTCTTTGATCGAGCAACCGATGTCGACCGGTGTCCGGGCCATCGACGGGGTCTTGACCGCAGGCAGAGGGCAGAGATTAGGTATCTTTTCCGGAAGTGGAGTCGGCAAATCGACTCTTCTCGGGATGATCGCCCGAAATACCGATTTGCCGATTCGGGTCATCGCACTCATCGGAGAGCGCGGCCGTGAAGTTCGTGAGTTTCTTGAGCGTGATCTCGGACCGGAAGGTCTCAAGAATACTGTAGTCGTCGTCGCAACCAGTGACGAAGCAGCGGTCCTTCGAATCAGAGCGGCAAAAGTCGCTACTTCCGTCGCGGAATGGTTTCGGAACAGCGGCAGGGACGTCCTGTTGCTGGTCGATTCCCTGACTCGTGTCGCACTTGCCCAGAGAGAAGTGGGTTTGAGTGCGGGAGAGCCGCCTGCCACCCGGGGATTTACACCGAGTGTTTTCGCAATGATGCCAAAACTGTTGGAGCGGACCGGTCCGGGAGAGGGTGCCAGTATCACGGCATTCTATTCGGTCCTCGTTGAGGCGGATGACCAGCATGACCCCATTGGCGATTCCGTACGGGGGATTTTGGATGGGCAGATTTGGCTATCCAGAGACTACGCCAGCAAGGGCTGGTTTCCTCCCATCGATCCCTGCGTCAGTACCAGTCGAACGATGCCGGCGGTAGTAGCGGAAGATCATCTGCAGGCGGCCAGGAGTCTCAGGGAATCGCTGGCGGTTTACTCGGAAATCGAGGATCTGATCCGATTGGGTGCATTCAAGCAAGGTCAGGATGCCAGAGCGGATCGGGCCGCACGACTCAAGCCGCAGATTGAAAAATTCCTGCGCCAGTCACCGGAAGAACAGTCCGGGTTTGAAACAACTCGAGATCGTCTGATTGCTCTCGTCTCTGAAAATGAGGCGGTGAAATCATCATGAAGTCTTCGGCTCAAAGAATGAATGCCCTCCTCAAGGTCAGGGAAGCAGAGCTGGAGGCCGCGGTCTCAAGGCTTTTGGAAAAGCGTTCGGGGCTTCTTGAGGGATTGGCAAAACTCAAAACGCTGGAATCTGAAAAGAAGAAGGCTTCTTCCGAAATCGCTGAAAATGCAGAAGGTCATGACCCCGTACTACACGGCAGGTTCATGGCAAGACTGCGCCGAGAAGCATTGCGACTGACGAAGGAAATCACGGGTCTTCAGGAAACCGTCGATGTCGCAAGAGACCGGGTCAAATCGGCCCACAACAGGCATGCTTCAGTGGACTCATTGATCACACGAAAAAATGCAGACGACCTGTTGAAGAAACAGAAATCAGAAGAAAGACAAATGGATGGCGAAGCTTGTCAGCAATTTGTCGCAAGAGAACTCAGGGGTGAGGCGAGTTGATCTGATTGATCAGCAGTCACAACAGACAGGTTGAATCAGTTCAACATCGGGGAAAGGGAGCCGGAGTATGAAAAATCAGGGATTCAGGATCTTCCACATCGTTTCAATCGTTTTGCTTCTCGTCATGTTGGGAACGGGAGAAGCCCATTCGCAGTTGTTTCCCATTACGGATGGAGCCAGCGGATCTTCCTCGGCATCAGCTGTAAACAACACAGCCCTGCCCTCAGCGAATGGAGCAGCAAACCCGGCGGGTTTGCAGTCATTGCTTGAAGCGATTGGAACGATTTTGATTTTGTCTGGTCTCGGGGTCGGAGTGGTATTGCTGGCAAGAAAGTACTTTCCAGGTGTGATTCCAGGCACCGACGCTCGCATGAAGGTCTTGACCCGATTACCCATTGGAAATCGCCAGAATCTGGTCGTGTTCAGAGTGGGGGAGCGAGTCCTTGTTGTGGCCCAATCTGCAAACAGGGTTGATCTGCTTTCCGAGATTTGCGATCCGGAAGAAGTCCAGAATCTCAGTTATGGAACCGAGTTCTCCAGGGAACTGGAGCGGGTTCGAATCGAAACACAAGACGATGAGTTTCCAGAGCAGTACGAGCCAGAAGTCACGGATTCAGGTGTTCGCGAGGAGATCCAGTGGCTGAGAGAGAGACTCGACGGCTATGGAGAGCGAACGGAAGAAGAAGTAAGAAGTTGATCGTAAAGAGTTTCAAAACACTGATGATCTGGTTTGGGGTTTTGGGGGCCGTAGTACTGGGATCTCCGGTAGCAATGGCTGCAGAAGGAACCTCTGATATCGTCAGCAAGGTGCTCGATGGAAATCCTGAAAACTTCGGGATTTCCATTAAGCTGTTGTTGATCACAACGGTGGTAGCAGTCGCTCCGGCATTGCTTCTTCTGACCACCAGCTTTACCAGAATCATCATTGTTTTGGGATTCGTTCGCAGAGCGATTGGTGCCCAGGATGCACCACCCAATCAGGTGATTTTCGGATTGTCACTGCTCCTGACACTCGTGGTGATGGGGCCAACCTGGTCTGACATTTACGAGAATTCGATTCAGCCATACTCCAATCAGGAGGTTTCACCGGTCACTGGAGATGTGGTGACGGCAGATGAAGCCTTTTCTTATGCCGATACCCGTGTTCGGGAGTTCATGTACCCCTTTATCAGCCCGGAGGACTTGATCCTCATGGCCAAGGCGGGTGCACCGGAGACCTACCGCGATCTCTACGATGAAGAGGCCGCTGTTGTAACTCGGGAGTTTGCGGATTCATTGCCATTGACCGTCGTTGTCCCGGCATTTGTATTGGCCGAATTGAAGTTGGCATTCCAAATGGGTGTCATGATCTTCATTCCCTTCCTCGTCATCGATCTCGTCGTCAGTGCCATTCTCGTGGCGATGGGGATGTTCATGTTGCCTCCGATTCTGGTATCGCTGCCATTCAAGATCTTGGTCTTTGTTTTGGCAGACGGCTGGTCGCTGGTGGTGGAGCAATTGCTCTTCACAGGTTCCAGGGTGGTGGCTTGATGGACATGGACCGTGTACTGGATTTTTTGCAGGCTGCATTGGCCATGGCGTTGCAAATGTCGATCCCCGTTCTGTTGGCGATCATCGTCGTTGGCCTTATTACCAACCTGATTCAGGCAGTGTTTCAGCTTCAGGACCAGAGTTTGTCTCTCGTTCCGAGAATGATCGCTGTTGCACTGGTACTGGCTTTGATGATGCCGGAGATGATCGATTGGATCGTCAGTTTCACAAAAGACAGTTTACAGGTTTCGGGTGGATTTCTTTCAGGCAGGTGATGAATGGATCAACTGATTGAAATCTCGACGGCTTCCTGGAGCACTTGGCTGCTGGTCAGTGCCCGGTTTTTTGGGGCCATGTTGGTCTTGCCGTTGTTTTCCGAAAATACGATCCCACTGCGTTTCAAATTTGGATTCGCATTTCTCCTCGCATTGATTGTTGCTCCCATGGATCTCTCAGGGAAAAGTGCAAGCCTCGCATTTTCTGACCCTGCTTCAGCCATCGTCGGAATCGGTGGTGAGTTGGCGTTGGGTTGGGTTTTGGGGAGCGCGCTTGCACTGGTGATCTGGGGTGCCCGATTGGGTGCCGCATGGCTGGGTGCGTTCACAGGTGATGCGGCGTTTTCGACCGGTCAGCAAGAAGAATCCGGTGAGTCTCCGCTGACCACATTGTTGACCCTGTTCGCAACACTCGCATTCATTGCCCTCGATGGACATCGCCTGGTGATGCTGATGCTGATCGACTCTTTCCAGAAAGTGCCAGCCGGAGTTTTTGCCTCGGTCATGTCGGGGAATATGACTGAGCTCGGTGATGAGGCAGCCTCTGCCGCCGGAGCAGTGGGGCAACAAACTTGGTTAATCGGTTTGGAAATTGCATTCCCCGCGGTAGCAGTACTTTTGCTGATCACACTGGTTCTTGGAATCCTCAGCCGTGTCACACCACAAATCGACGTCTTTTTTACGGGCTTCGCACTGAGGACAAGTGTGGGGTTCTCAATGATTTTCCTCTGCCTGCCGTTTATTGCTGAAGTCTTCTCTTTCGTTGTCGAAAGAAGCCTGCAGGGAACGGGTGCTGTTCTGGACCGATTGGCAGGTGGGTAGTCATGAGCCTGTCAGAGGACAAAATTCACAAGCCCAGTTCCAAAAGACTTCGCAACGCTGCAGAGAATGGGCAATTCCCATACAGCTCTGATCTGGCGGTGGCACTGGCGCTTCTCACGGGCTGCATTCTGGTTAGCCTCAATACACAAATCCTGACGGATGCATTTGTCGGTTTCTACCGTGAGTTTTACTCGACTTCATTTGCTGCGTTGACGGATGTGCAGACGGTGATAAACGATCTTCCGATGCTTATTTTGGGATTCGTTGCTCCGCTTGCTTTGACGGTGTGGTTCATTTCATTGGTCGTGTCATGGATCCAGTCACCCAAAGTCGCTCGCAAAAATGTATTTTCGGATCCTTCAGCCAATTGGAATCCGGTAAATCACTGGGAGCAGATGGTATCGGTAACGACACCCCTTCGATTGTTGTTTCAACTGGTTCGCATGGCTGCTGTGGTGGGGGTTGCATGGTATGGCTTGCAGCAGTTGGTCGCCGTCACGGGAAATGCGTCAGCGGGGAGTCTGCAAGTTACCGCTTCTGAGGTTTTCGCAATATACCCGGGGGTTTTGATCCAGATCTGCATGGTGATTCTCGCATTTGCGGTCATCGACCGTCTGTGGCAGCAAAAAATATGGTGGGATTCGGTGCATATGACTCCTGAAGAACTCAAGAAAGAGCGCAGGGAAACCTATGGTGACCCGCTCATTCGGAAAAAACGGAAACAGTCCCACCGAAAATTGATCTCTGCATTGTCGGGGAGCATCCCCGCCTCAATGAGAACCGACGAGGGGAAATCCCAATGAATCAAAATCCACTGAACCGCTTTCCTGATTCAGGAGAATTGCGCAGTTCCATCGACAGGAACCGGGATCTCGCATTGATCCTGGCGTTGGGTGGGATTCTCGTTGCTATTCTGGTTCCCCTCCCTGGTGCTGTCATGGACGCACTCCTGGGAGTCAATATTGCCGTGTCAGTGTTGATTCTGCTGACGGTGGTCTACCTCAGAGGCCCGCTCGAGTTTGCGGCTTTCCCGTCGATGTTGCTGATCGCCACTCTTTACCGATTGGCTCTCAATATCGCCACCACACGTCTGGTTCTGAGCAAGGCTCAGGATGAAGGCTCGATGGCTGCGGGCAAGGTGGTCAACTTTTTTGGTGAGTTTGTCTCCGGTTCAAACGCCGTTGTCGGATTCATCATCTTTTCTGTTCTGGTGGTCATTCAGTTTCTTGTGGTGACCAAAGGTGCTTCCCGAATCGCCGAGGTCGCAGCACGCTTTTCGCTCGACAGGATGCCAGGGGCACAAATGTCCATCGACGCGGATTTGACCTCTGGAAACATCAGTGCCTCCGAAGCACGACTGGCCAGAGAAGACCTTGCTCTCAAGGCGGATTTTTATGGTGCCATGGATGGTGCCAGTAAATTCGTCAGGGGAGATGCCATCGCCGCGGTTCTGATCACCACCATCAACATTTTGGGTGGTATCTGCCTCGGTGTTTTCTCCTACGGCATGGGGTTTACTGAATCGTTGCAGGTTTTCGCTACACTGACCATTGGTGACGGTATCGCTACCCAGTTGCCGGCACTGTTTATCAGTGTTTCCGCTGCACTGATGGTGACTCGTGCTTCGTCACAGGGGCAAGTGGGGCATGCGCTTGTGGGGCAGGTCTTCGCCAATCCAAGAGCCTTGTTCATCACTGCCGTGATTCTGATTCTTTTGGGATCCTTCGGGTTGTCACCTATGGCATTGGGTGGATTGGCAGCCTGCCTGCTTGCAGTGGCTTTCTTCAAAGGAAGTCGTGGCCCCGGCGCTGAAGTTTCCGGGACTGGAGGTCACCCTCCGATTCTGGACAACCGGTCAACGTCAGAATCCATTGAGAAAGAAATGGCAACGATCTCTTCCGATTCGGAGATTTATCGTTTCCCCCTCGCTATCGAGTTTGGCAGTGGCCTGTATCCACTGATTGAACCGGAGGATGGCAAGAAAATCGGAGTGGCAGTGGAGTCACTGCGTCTGAAGCTCCGTCAGCGCCTTGGAATTGATTTGCCGGCGGTCAAAATCGCCACGAATTCAAAGCTCGGCCGCCGGGATTACCAGATCTCCCTGAGACAGATCATTGCTGGCAGGGGAACACTCGAGGGTGAGATGAATTTCCTCTCCGAAGGAGGGGGAAGATCTCTTGCGGGTGTGCTGGGAGATCCCGGAACCCATCCAGTGACAGGTCAGAGTGGAAAGTGGGTCGACAGCGAGGAGGCGATTATTCGCAAGGGCCTGGGAAGCCCTTGTGACAGCGGGCAGGAGATTGTTTTGCGTCACTTGGAAGAGGTCGCCATGTCTCATGCTCCGGACTTGCTGACCCGGTCCGAGGTTCAGATCTTGCTGGATCACCTCCATGGAGGGGCACAGCCCCTCGCACAAGAATTGATTCCAGGGGTCTTCTCTCTGGCTGAATTCCAGAGGGTCCTTCAGGCATTGCTGGCAGAGAGAGTCTCATTGAGAGACCTTGAGAAGGTTCTCGAAGCCCTCGGTGAGGTCGCGATTGAGTGGCCTGAAGCCAGTCGGAGACCGGTGGAGGTAGTGGTCGAAAAGGTCAGAAACCGGGTTTCCCGGTCGATTTGCGCTCCATTGGCCACTGATGGTGGGGTGATCCACGCCATCACTCTCGCACCGGAGATCGAGCAGAAAATCCACGATGCCCGGCTTCAGGGAGTCCCGGGGGCGGTCCCGGAATTGGCTCCGGCGGAACACCGGGCGATTCTTCAGGCGATTCGGGGGCACCTGGAAAATCTGCTGGCGAGCGGAGTTTCGGGAGTGATTCTGACCACGCCGGAGCTGAGAAGTTCCATCCAGAAGTTATTGGAGAAGGAAGTGCCAACGGCCGCTGTCCTCTCCTACAATGAAATCGCACACGGGTTCACCGTGAAATCCGGGGGGATTGCGAGTGTTGATTTCTGCTCAGCAGATTCTTCGCTCACAGGGGAAAGGGAAGCATCCTTTGAATGACTTTAACGACTTGGTCGATGCGGAGCACACCCGCGTCGTGGCACCCGATTATGCCACCGCTGTTCGTATCCTGCAGGAAAGATTTGGCAGCGACTGGACCGTCGTTCACTCACGCAAAGTTCGCCGTCCAGGGATTCTGGGTTGGATCGGTCTCTCTGATGTTGTGGTGATCGTCAGAACACAAAAGTCGAGCAACGATATTTTGACGACGCCAATTCAATTGGACGCCGCCATCGAGGAAAAGATTCCTGTTCTGGCTGGAGACTTCTCCAGTGAAGAGACTGAATCCAGAACGCCTGACCTGGAAGTTTCAAATCCGGAACCATTGGTTTCACTGAGTTCCATCCATGTCTCAGAGGCTCCGGCGATGACCTCGACGATGGATACGGAAGAGGTCGTTGGGATGGACGCTGAAATGACGAATCCAGTCGATTCGCTCTCCGGGTCTGAAGTGTTCGCTTCCGCAGATCAGAACAATGATGTTTCTTTCGAGGCGTCGGTGGAGCAAGGCTCAAATACCCATCAGCAACCTTCGACAGATTCTGTACCTCTGAGCACAGAAGTGAATGAGCAGGAAGGGTTTAACCCTCCTGCTTCCGTGAAAGAGCAGGGCACCGTGAATCTCGAATCCTTTAACTCTCTTTCAGCAAGACTGGAAGGGTCCAAGCAACGCATCGCAGAAGAATTGAAAGCCTTCAATTCCGCCTCACCCTTCTACAGAGCACCCGACCCGTGGCAAACAGCCAGTGAGGCAACAACGGAATCGAATTCGGATGTGGTCGGAATCGCTTCCTTCTCTGAAGAAACTGTTGCTGAGAAAAGTGTCTTTGATGATCCGGTGTTTCTTGGCAAGGTTTCCACGATACTGGAGAGATGCGGGTTTTCTGCCAACGCATGTCGGGACATCAAAAATGCAGTCAGCAGTGCCAATGTCCCTGAAAATCTGGATGAGGCCGCTCTTGACAACTTGATCGAAAATCGTATCGGTGCCTGTGTCATGGGTCGCATTCCCCAGGCAGGTGGAATCTCGTTGGCAAACACCGCCGGCAAGACCCGTTTTGTTGCATTGGTGGGGCCGACTGGTGTCGGCAAGACGACGACTCTTGCCAAGCTCGCCGCCTATTTCCATGTGGTGGAAAAGAAAAAGGTGGGTCTGATAACCCTCGATTCCTACCGCTTGGGAGCCATCGAGCAGCTTCGCCGTTTTGCAGACATCATTGGTCTCAATTTCAAGACGGTTGATCAGGCTGAAAAGGTTCGCGAAGAAATCGAGTCATTCAGCAAATATGACATCGTGTTCATTGACACAGCAGGACGCAGTCAAAAAGACGTCGATCGCCTGAAAGAGGTGAGAGATTGCCTGTCCAATGTCAACGATCTTGAAATCCATCTGTGTCTTTCTCTGGGCGCAGCACCTGAAGCTCTCATGGCCACTGCGGATGCATTCCGGATTGTCGGCTACGACCATGTGATTTTGACCAAGCGTGATGAGTCCTACAGCAAGGGTTTCCTCTGGGATCTCTTCGGGGTCATGCAGAAACCGATCTCCTATGTCACTTGTGGACAGGAAGTTCCGGAAGATTTCGATGCAGCCTCCCGTGAGGAGATTCGCGACATGATCCTCGGAGTTGAATGAGGGATCAGGCGTGGAAGCTTCGATCGCTACTGGCTGAGAGCCCTACTCGTCTGAATGGTGGAGGAAGAGTTCTCGCCGTGACCAGCGGTAAGGGAGGAGTGGGGAAGACCAACGTCTCTGTTGGCCTTGCATTGAGTGCTGCCCGCTCAGGCCTTTCCACGGTATTGATCGATGGAGATCTGGGACTCGCCAACATTGACGTCATTCTCGATATTCACTCAGAGAAAAATCTGGGTCATTTGGTCGAGGGTGAGGCTCAGTTGAGGGAAATCCTGGTGACAGGGCCAGAGGGAATTCGGATTCTTCCGGGCGCCAGTGGATTGACCCAGGTTGCGGACATGGGACACACCCGTCAGCAACGGCTTCTCGATGCCATGGGTGAATTGGTCCACAGCCATGAACTGGTCATTATCGATACCGGTGCCGGTATCTCGAGATCTGTGATTGATCTGTGTCATGCTGCAGGAGAAGTATTGGTGGTGACCACCCCAGAGCCGACTGCAGTGGTTGATGCGTATGCCATGCTCAAGGTTTTCTCATGTGAAGTCCCAACACCCAAGTGTTGGCTGACCGTCAATCAGGCCCAATCCAGAGGCGAAGCCCAGCAAGTTGCTTCCAGGATCACCGCTCTGGCCAACAAGTTCCTGTCTCTCGAGGTCGAAAATGCCGGATCCGTTCTGTTTGATCCGCGTGTGTCGGCTTCTGTGAGAAAAAGACAGCACTTCACCAGAGCCTATCCCGCCTCACCTGCTTCCAGAAGTATCCGCGAAGTGGCCGCAACCATGGGGGTTCAGAAGGTTCAGGAATCCAGAGGTGGATTCCTCAATCGATTGAAAGAGGTGTTTGTGGGGGATATCGGAGGGGCCCGATAGCGTTGTCTTTAATGGAACGACGGTTGGCGTTCCTGAAGTGAGCGTATGCAGCAATGTTTCGGGTCCGTGATTTGCCACTAGTGAGCGGGACTTGAGTCAGGGGGGAACTGGTTCATGACGAGTATTCCCAACGAGACTGAAGTGTAGAAGAACAGGAGCACGAATTGGCCCAGGCCGAAAAAGACACCACCCAGAAAGATTTCCCGGGCACCCATTCCCTGGTCGGCAAGACCCGGTTGAGCGATGACCCCGAACTCGAGCGCAAATGGATCAATTACAAAGAGACCCAGAACAGTGATTTGAAAAATGATTTGCTGGAGAGATATCTTCCCATCGTTCGTTACGCCGCAGATCGTTTGCACAGAAAGCTTCCCCAACAGGTAGACGTGGATGACCTCTACGGTGCAGGTGTATTTGGCTTGATGGATGCGATCGAGAATTATGATCTCGAGCGGGGAGTCAAGTTTGAAACCTACTGCAACACTCGCGTGAATGGTTCGATCATCGATTCCCTTCGTGCCCAGGATTGGGTTCCAAGACTGGTACGCAGCACGGCCAATCGCCTGGAGAAAGCCTGGAAAGAGTTGGAGCTGGAATCGGGGCGAGAGCCGACCGATCTGGAAATGGCTCATCACCTGGGAGTTACCGAAGAAGAGTATGAGCAACTCCAGCGCGAAGCTTCGGCAGCCTCCATCGTTTCCCTGACCGACCATGTCTCAGACGAAACTGACTCACGATCCCTTCGCAAGATCGACATGCTCAATGATGCAAAAACCCCAGCTCCAGAGTCTAATCTGCAGATGGAAACCATCATGCAGGCTCTGAATGAGAAACTGGATGAACGTGAGCGGCAGATTTTCATTCGTTATTACTGGAATGGTGAGACGATGAAGGAGATCGGTGAGCGTTTGGGCCTCTCCGAATCCCGGGTCTGCCAACTCCACTCGAGAACTGTACTCAAGTTGAGGCAGCTCTTCGGTCACCGGGCGGAAGATTTCGCGACCGATTGATCAATTTCTGACTCTGAAATAACATTTCGGTGTCCCTAACGTTCCCTCATGGGGGAGTACCGAATGATCGATCCGAAAATGCCACCGGAAGATGAGCCGCAAATGAACGATCAGGCTCAAGGCCCTGAGTCTGAAAAAGACGAAGAGGTCCCCAGGGTTTTGCATGGCATAGCATGGATCATGCTGGCTCCCGTCATTTTCCTGAAAGAGCTGCTCCACGGGTTCGGGTTTTATCTGGCCATCTTTATGGTCGCTCTTTCTCTGGGCCAATATCTTCCCAAAGCGGTCGAACTGATCTCATTTCCCCATGAGTTGAGATATGGGGAAGCGGTCGTCGTGGATCAGGTCCGTAGAGTTTCCGAAGATCCGGGACTCTACCCGCCCATTGGTTCTGAACCATGGCTTTTTGATCAGTACGCCCCAGGTTACCCGGTGTTGGTCAGTCTTTTTCAACCGGTGTTCGATTCTCCCTACGAAGCTGGGAGATGGATCTCCCTTCTCTTCACCATGCTCGCTGCGATCTTTTTGGGGCTCTGGGTCAAATCGACCGGCAACTTATCCCTCGATCAAGCAAAGAAAATTGCAGAAGAAAAAAAGGGGAATTACCTTCCGAGGACCGCCGCTCTCATGGCAATCGCCGGCGTGTTTTCCCTGCTGGAGTTCATTCAGTTCGGTTACCTGATGCGAATCGATGCGATGGCATTGGGACTGACGGTCGCTGGTGCATGGCTGACCCTGGGGGTTGCCCCGCGCTGGCGTTGGCTGGGGGCAGCCTGTTTCTTTTTGGCGGTTTACACCCGACAGACGATGCTGGCGATTATTCTCCTGACCTATGCCGAGTTGTATCTCCGTGAGGGCAAAGTAGCGATTCGCTGGGGTAGCGGCCTCCTTGTCGCCGGATTGCTCTTTTTTGCCGGTTTGAACCTGTATACGGACGGAGGCTTTAATCGCCACGCCGTCGCTTCAAACCTGTTTCCCATGAATTGGGAATACGGAATCAAAAAGTATCTCGGCTCATTTCCCCAATGGAAGACTCCAGTCTTTCTGGCGATGTACATGGCGCTGTTTCTTCACCTGCGAGCGGTTCCCCGCTACAGAGCGATGGCGTGGACTCTATTGACAGGAATGATCTCGCTGACGCTGCCGGTGTTTTGGAGTTCATTCAGTAGCGGGACGATTACAGAAGATGATCTCGGCTTTTTGTTGGGGGCACACGGAGTTCTGGTGTTTACCAGCCTCGCTCTCGTCATCTTGCGGCCCTCCACCGCAGGGGCCTTCGACGGAGTCCGATCTTTGGCGATCCTCGGGTTTACCTTACTGATTGCCAGGGATGGATCGGATCTGAATTATCTCTTTGAACCCACACTGTTGATGTTGCTGATTCCACTGCAGTACATCTTACGGCAAGAAGGAGAGAGAGATTGGTTCAAGGGAGCAATCCTGTCGCTTGTCATATTGCAGGTTTTTGTCGGCGTCTATCGCAGTGGGAAGATCACCGAGTTCAATCCGGAACGACTGGAAGAAATGGCAGAGCGAACTCGGGTAACCAAGAGATTAGAAGAGTTTGAGGGACCAATCCTCAGTGAGGAGCCCTGGGTGCTGGTCGAATCGGGTCGGCCTCTGGTTATCGAGCCTTATACCGCGAGGCAGATGTATGAATCAGATGTGTGGGATGCCAATGATCTTCGAAAGGCTATCGAAGCGGGCAAGTATCCAGCAGTGATTCGATCGAAACAAAGGATATATGCGGGTATCGATCCCAATACAGGGAGGCCCTATTTTGGTCCATGGACTTACAACAGTGTGAGATCCTTCCCCAGAAAAATTCAGGATATTCTCGATCGCCACTATGTCGCTTTGGAGCGATCCGAGTTTGTTGAAAAGATCACGGATTATTATCTGGAAGGACGCCAAATCTGGGTGCCGCGCAAATAGAGGCGACTCCCGAAAACAAATTTGGCGGGGGTGCATCGGAATCGAACCGACCTACGACGTTGTTCGCGCCGCACCATGGATTTGAAGTCCAGGAGGCCCACCAGGTACCCATTCACCCCCTGAGTGGAAACAAGAGTGTGGCTACTCAGCGGCGATTTGGCAAGAACCCCTGCGGGGGATCTTGCCAAATCCTGCTCAAACACCTTTTTTGAACGACTCAGGAGCGAATGTGAACCGTGGGAGTCGGTGAAGCCGCTACGACCTCTCCGATGACGGCATACTCTGTAACATTCGCCGCTTTCAAACTGGCTCTGAGTGCATCGACCTCATTCGCAGAAACCGACAGCAATAATCCACCGGAGGTTTCTGAATCGAGACACAGGGAGACGAGGAACTCTGCGATGCCATCTTCCACTGCCAGCTTTTCACCGAGGTGCTGGCCATTGCGAACAGAACCCCCAGAGCAGAATCCTGCTTTGGCCAAATCTGCAACACCCGGGAGGAGTGGCAACGCTCCGGCAGAGATCACCAGATCGACACCACTCGCCAAAGCCATTTCGGAGCCATGGCCAGCCAAGCCAAAGCCGGTCACATCGGTCGCGGATTGAACCTGATGTTCGAGGGCCAGTCGTGCACCTGTGGCGTTCAGAGTCGCCATCGATTGGGAAGCCGCAGCGACGATATCGCTGTCCACTTCCGACTTGTTGAGAGCAGTGCTGACAGTTCCGGTTCCGAGCGCTTTGGTGAGAACGAGTACATCACCCTCACGGGCCCCGCCATTGGTGAGCATGTGATCAGGGTTGATGGTACCAGTGACCGCCAGGCCGTATTTGATCTCTGCATCGCGGACACTGTGTCCACCGAGGAGAGCGCACTGTGCTTCTTCCATTTTTTCAGCACCACCGGCGAGTATCTCGCCAAGGATGGAGACGGGAAGTTCGGCTGGGAAACCGACAATATTGAGTGCGCTCAGTGGACTGCCACCCATGGCGAAGATGTCCGAGAGGCTGTTGGCCGCAGCAATACGACCAAACTCCCGGGGGTCGTCGACGATGGGAGGAAAGAAATCCACGGTTTGCACGATGGCATGATCTGATCCGGGAATACGAATTACACCCGCATCATCGAGAGTATCCGGCCCATGAAGAACTTCTTCACGGGTGGGCATGGAAAGATTGGAGAGGACCTCGACCAGGTCCCCGGGTGAGAGCTTGGCCGCTCAGCCCGCACAGGATGCGTAGTTGGTCAGTCGAATCGGTTCGTCAGACATGGCACTCTCCTCTCTGGAAGTGGAAAGATCCCCCGCTGATCCGGCAAGGTCAAGGGTAAGTCGACCGTTGAGCTGGAGATCGGGAGCGATCAGCCTGCTGAGGCAATAATCTCTTTGACTCGGGCGCAGATCTCCGCGAGCTCGCTCTCCTCCAGTGTCCTGACGTCGAGAATGACCTTGTCATCCTGAACTGTGGGGAGGATCGACGGTTCTCCGGTGCGGAGTTGGCGAGCCAGATCCTGAACTGGAAGCAGCGGGGATGAGAGTTGTACTCCTCTGGAATCGATGGGGCGGGCTGGCAAAGACCCACTGCCCGCATATCCGTCATGGTCGAGGGGCTGGCAATCGAGGTGGTCGATGGCCTGTAGATCCCGGAATAGGGCCTGCTGCCGCTTTTCGAGGTTCTCCGGAGATTCCAATACCCTGCGAAGGGAGGGAATCGTCTGAATCGATTCCTCTTCACCCCGAAGGTAAACACGAAGTGTTTGCTCGAGGGCGATATAGGTCATCCTGCCCGGTCGCATGGCTCTGTAGAGGGGGTGCTTTCGGCACTTTTGAACCAGTTCTCTGGAGCCGGCGATGATTCCTGCCTGTGGACCACCGAGAAGTTTGTCACCACTGAAGCAGACCAGGGCACAACCACTTTCGAGACTGTCTCGGACCCATGATTCGCCCCGCAATCCCCGTGCTGCCAGGTCGACCATGCAACCTGACCCCATGTCATGAACCACGGGCACCGAATGGGAGTTGCCCACCTCACACAGTTCACCGATTTCTGCTTCTTCTGTGAAGCCGACGACCCGGTAATTGGATGTATGCACCTTGAGGATCATCGCCGAGTTTTCACTGCAGGCCTGATCGTAGTCTTTGGCTCTCGTGCGGTTGGTGGTGCCGACTGCTTTGAGACGTGCCCCGCCCTGTTCCATGATATCGGGGATTCGGAATGATCCCCCGATCTCCACCAGTTCCCCATGGGAGACCAGAACTTCGCGGTTCTCTGCCAACGCAGAGAGCAACAACAGGGTGGCACCCGCATTGTTGTTGACGATGGTGGCGTCTTCCGCTCCCGTCAGTTCCCGGAGAAGATCTGCACAGCCTTCATCCCGACTGCCACGCAGTCCGGTTTCCAGATCGATTTCAACCCGCACCGGGTGACGCAGTTGTTCAACGAGTGCATCGGTCACTTCGTCGGCAAGGGGGGCTCTCCCCAGGCCGGTGTGAAGAACGATGCCGGTCGCATTGATCACCCTGCGGTGATAGGGCATCTGTCGCTGGCTGAGGCGATCTGCGAGTTTTTGCAGAATTGAGGATTCTTCGAGATCGTTCTCCTGAGCCAAACCTGCGATGGCATTGGCACGAATCGAGTCCAATAGCGCACGGCATTCGGAAAGGACGAGAGAGCGTGAATGGGTGGCCACGAGGGATTCCATGGCAGTGGAATTCATCAGCCGATCCACTTGCGGAAGTTTTCTCAGCAGGGCACCGATTTCGGTGGGGGTCATCGAAGTCCTTCGGCAGGAGTTATCGAGGCCTTTCGGCGGATTGATCCATGAGG
Organism: Planctomycetota bacterium; assembly: GCA_013911165.1. GTDB lineage: Bacteria > Planctomycetota > UBA8108 > UBA1146 > UBA1146 > UBA12191. Next base: position 89,669 of record JACETR010000002.1, read on the forward strand.
GCCTTTTGTGTGGAGGCCCGACGCAGCTTGATGATTTCGGCATCTCCTGTGGAGATCAACTCGATTCTGGCTTTGAGATCGAGCACCGATATCGGCAGTGTACCCTGAATCAGCAAGGGTTTGCGAGTGACCGAATCGATCCAGACTCGCAGCGTTCCATGAATTCCGAAGAGTCCCTTGAAACGTTTCTTGGCGTCCCCGTCGGAAGCGAGGGGAGTCAGACTGAGTTCGATGGCGTCGTAGGTGCCTTCACTGACGGTCAATTCTTTTTGCTGCATCTGGCGAACTTCCACCAGCCAGCGGTGGTCGTCGTTGACAGCAGGAATGATCATCGGTGATCCGTCTTCTGGAAATGAAGCAGTTCTTGCCACGTAGATGGAAGTCAACAGATCCACGTAAGGCTCGTCGACTTCATGAACTTTTTTGGTAACCCAAAGTTCATGGGCAGCGGTTCCGCAATCACGATCTCCACAGTGTTTGGAACGGGTACCCCAGGGAATTGGGCCCTTCCATTCCACCTCTGCAACCTCGTGATTCTTGTCTTTGCATTTGGGGTCCCGGCAGTGCTCTCTCCGGGAATAGGTGATTTTGTCTTCTTTGAAATCCAACTGCTTCGTGTGGTGCTCAGATCCTCTTTGAACATTGGTGTATGCGATGGGTTGCCCACTGCTCCGATCGAGTCTCGAGGTGATCTGTTGATCAATGGTGTAACCGAATCGGTCACCCTTTCCCCGTGCATGAAGAACTGTGGTGTTGTTTTCATCATGGAAGGAGCCGAGCTCCAGATGACCTACAAGAACCTGTGCCCCCTTCCATTCGACGGTCGCCCGAAAGACGAGGCGTTCTCCCAATGGCAGGGCGGCAGGCTCGATTCCGGCAAGAGATTCGATGGCTACTGCGGGGGCAGGGGCTGGCTCATCAGCGGAATTTCCGGCCTTTTTTTCCTCGATAATCGGTGGGGCAGGGGTCTCCCCTGGACCTGTCTGCGGGCCAGAATCCCCGGTGTCGGAGACGGTTTTCAGCACGGTGGAAACAGCAGTGGAGAAGGGCACGGATATACCCGCCTGAACCGGTGCGTTCAGGCACAGGGCCACAAACAGTGTCAGTAGCAAGTCATTCAAGCGAATGAACCTATGGCGTGACAATGCAATCTCCAATTCCAATACTGCTCGGGAATGGGCGGATCACACGGCAGATCCATTCCCCCCCGGACCGGCATGTCCGGATGGTATACCCAAGGACAACATTTTTCCAACGTGGATGGGTTGTCATTTGGTTCCCGGTGGACATTTGTAACAGGTAATTGGCCAAGAAATTTGCCGGGTTGCTATTGCAGGAAATCACTCAGGGAACATACTAGGGCCGGCTCGGGGCCCCGTTTTACAAGGGTTTCCCCGGGATGACAGGATCGAGCTACCGGTGCTGGCATGCAGCCCGGGCAAGGATTTCGGGACAATCTCGATAGAAGGAGTACCCCATGAACAAGGGTGAACTGATTGCATTCGTGCAGAAAGAGTTGGATGAGACCAAAGCCGGTGCAGAGCGTTGCGTCAACGCTGTGATCGACGGAATCAAAAAGGGTGTCAAGAAGGACAAGAGCGTCCAGGTCGTGGGCTTCGGAACCTTCAGCATCCGCAAGCGCGCAGCACGTACCGGTCGCAACCCTCAGACCGGTGAGACCATCAAGATCAAGGCTTCCAAGAGCGTTGCCTTCAAGCCGTCCAAGACTTTCAAGGACATGGTCTGATCGATTCGTTTTGAATTCGGAATCAAGGGTGATCATTCCTTCGGGGTGATCACCCTTTTTTCATAGCAGGTTCTGAGGGTCGATATCGAGAGTGATGCGAGTCGAAGACCAGCGTGGTTTTTCCGTCTGTGCCAATCGGCCTACACTTCTCAAAGATTCTCTGCTGTTACTTTTCAACAGGACATGGTGCCGGAATCTCCCTCGAAGCTTCTCAAGGGGGGCTGGTGCCGGACCCAATACCTGTACCCGATTTTCCCCCTCGACTTTCAATTTGTTCGTTAGGGCTTCAGCAGTTTCCAGGGTTCTTTTTTCATCTTCATCTTCGAAGACGATGCGCGCGAGAAATCCATGGGGTGGGTAATGCAGCATCTGTCGAACCGAGTTCTCATGCTCGAGCAACTCATCCAAATCCTGACGAACGGCACATTCGATGGCGTAGTGCTCCGGCTGTCGAGTCTGCAGTGCTACCCGTCCTGGTGAGTCTCCCCGCCCAGCCCTGCCCGCAA
>JACETR010000020.1 GCA_013911165.1 Planctomycetota bacterium
AGATTTTGTCTCCGGCAGGACTGGCGGCAATTCCAAAGGTGTAATCCCCCCCAACCGGAATGATCCTTTCGATGGCATCGATCATCGGCGGGGAGTTGGCGTCACCGACGAGGTTGAAGTCAGGAAGACGCACGATCGCCACATTGCCGAGTCCGGCCCCCAACTCTCCTGAACCCGTATTGGGGTGTCGACTGAACCCCCAGTTGGTCACGGCCAGATAGGGAGTATTTGGAACGAGGACCATCTCTTCCGGTCCGGTTCCGATACGCAGTCTGGCGACCACTTCTCTGGATTGACGATCAATGACTGAGGCATGGTCCAAGGAACGATCAAAGCCAAAGTTACCCACCAGCAAGTGCTCTCCATTTTCGGTCAGTGCCAGGGCTTGCGGAAACTCATCCACGGCGATCGACGTCGCGACGAGGGTGTCCACCGTGATTTCCCACACCCTGACCCCCGAAGGATCGGAAACGTAAACATGATCTCCTTCGGGAGCAGCAATCATCTCACGGGGAGCAAACAATCCCCCAACCTCACCGGTCACCTGGTGTCCGGGAATCGACCAGCGGGTCACCCGACCGTCTCCAGCGGTGGCCACAAACAGGGATTGCCCATCCGGCGTAATCGCAAGTCCCAGAGGACTCACCCCCAATGCGGGAAACGAATCGATCAGGTCGAGGGTCACCGGGTCGATACAGTCGATCCGATCCGCCGTGTAATTGACGATGTAGAGACGTGTGCCATCCGGGGTCAGCGCCATACGATAGGGCCCCGGGGAAACCGGGATCGTGGCTTCCACCTCATCGGTGGCGAGATCGATCACGGAAAGAGAACTCCCACCTGCTCCCCCAATGTAGTTCGTGACGAAGAGTCGACCGAGATCGGCATGCAGGGCAAGCCCGATAGGCCCGGTGCCGACTTCGATGGGACTGGCGAGTTCGGAGGGATGATCCGGTGCACATGTCTCTCGCACGATCAGGGAATACTCTCCAGATTCTCCACTGGCGTGTCCATCGATGACGATGGTGACCGTTTCTCCTGCGGCCACGAATGCTGCCGGGATACGGGCGCGTGTGGCATCGAGACCGCAACCGTCATCATTACAGGCTCTGACATTGGCGTTGGTGGGCTCTATGGAAACAGACGGGCAGGTGCCGCTGATCAGGGCGATCTCAGTGTCAAAATCACTGCCACAACTGTCGATCTCAATCCAGGTGTCCTGAGTTGCGGTGAAGCGATAGAAGTGTTCCGGCGCACCCGCAAAAACAAACTGGCACTGGTGCTCGAAGCGGGAGACTCCAGCAGTCACTCCAACGACCTGAAAAGGCAATGAAGGGATGACAAAAGCCTGCTCACACACCTCACCGGGCCCCGGTGGAGGAACTGCTGTTATCGTCCCCACAGCTTCACCTGAGTCACTGATTCCGTAGCCATCAAAAACCACGAAGTACTCAATCCCCTCCGTCACCATGAAAGACAGGCTGGAGCGCCAACCGTTCTCTCCGCAGGCGTCGTCGCTGCAACCTATAGCAGTACCAGACCCTGCGGGTCCATTCTGGGATCCCCCTTGCGGGCAGGCTCCCTCGTAGACGTAGACCTTGGTATCAAAATTGGAATCACACAGATCGATGCGGATCTCGCCCGTCTCTGCCGCAATGAATCGGCGGACTACATCGGGAGCACCGGCCACCTCAAAAGGACAGGATTCGTTATAGTCGTCGACGGCCCCGCTGGTCGAAACAGTGCCATTCCACGGGATCGAAATCATCTCTGCCTGCTCGCAAAGGTCCGAGGGTGCCCTCTCCGAGATGCTCAGGTCATAACTTCCGCAGTCTGCAGCCCCATAACCGTCGACCACCAGGAAATAGTCCACACCCGCCAGCAGGTCGACGTCGACCAGCTGTGATCGCCAGCCGTTCACTCCGCAGGCGTCATCATTACAACCTGCGTACACGCCCGAATTGGAAACGGACGGACAACTGCCCTCGTAAAGATAGACCTTCGTATCAAAACCGGAGGAACAGAGATCAATGGTCACGATGAGGTCCCTGTCGGGCGTATAGCGATAAACCACATCGCGTCCGCCGGTTGGATTAAACGGGCAGCTTTCGTTGTAATCATCCAGTGCACCGCAAGTCTCACCGCTCCCAACAAAGGGAACCGCACCGATCACCGTTGCCGACGCACAGTCTTCTCCACCGACACCCTGGGCAGAGAGTATGCCAGGGCAACAAACGGACAACAGAAGAAGACATGCGAAGCGAAAGAAACCGATGAGACCTCCAGAACCAAAAATCGGGACATACCCATTCTAAAGGGTGAATAAGAAAAAAGGCTCCCGTGATCCTGCCGGATCACGGGAGCCTCCATGTCATGCTAAAGTCACTCGAACCTGTCAAGCCTGATCAGGGACACAGCATTAAGGACACTGAGGGAACGAATCACAACTCAGGACACTACCGTTCGGGTCGACCCCACATGCCGGGAACGGTGCCGCCGGGGGCGCCCCTCCCGCAAACAGGTATGAGAGCAGACTTACCGTGTCCGCAATGTTGGTCGCATCGTCATCGTTGACGTCAACCGCTGCAATGCAGATCGGAGCTCCACTGCTGAAGAGGTAATCCAGCGAAGCCACGGCGTCACTGATGTCGTGGGATCCGTCACCATTGATGTCGCCACGGACCCACTCCTGAACATTGCACTCGTCCGGCTCACCGTTGTTGTCAGCGTCGGCACTGGTTCCGGACGCGATATCACAGCTGTCCGGAATACCGTTGGCGTTGCAGTCTGCCACTGTGCCGTTGGCCACTTCACAACTATCGAGAACGCCGCTGCTGTCACAGTCGTTCGCCGGGTCAGCAGAGATCTGACAGCTATCCGGAGTTGAATCTCCGTCACAGTCCGTCTCCAGGCCTCCCACGAGGTCACAGACGTCCAGAGCACCATTCAAGTTGCAGTCCAGCGCGGCGTTACCAGCGATCTGGCAGGAGTCGAGCTGGCCATTGAAATCGCAGTCCGGCGCGCCGGCAGCCAAATCACAGCTGTCGAGCTGACCATTGCTGTCGCAGTCAGGGCCTGCAGTCTGATCGGCGTCACAGTTGTTCGGAATGCCGTCACCGTCGATGTCATCGTCGCAGTCGTCGATGGTTCCGTCCTGATCGGTGTCGACCTCGCAGGCATCCAGGTTGCCGTCAATGTCACAGTCTGCCGCACCGGCAGCGAGATCACAAAGATCAGGCACACCATTGGTATCGCAGTCCGCCACACTGCCGTTGGCAGTGCTGCACTCATCCGGAATGTTATCAAAGTCACAGTCGATGCTGGTGCCGTTGGCAATGTCCTCGGCGTCCGGGATTCCGTTGGCGTTGCAGTCGGCCACGCCGGAGCAATCCACGTCTTCGTAGGCGAAGTCATCGATGGCTGCCTCCACGATGGAGCCGGCATCAAGGTCACCAACAATAAAGCGCATTTGCACCGTCGATGTCAGCAGGACAAAGTCCGTCACATTGAAGGAATGCTGGATCCAGCCGCCGATGGTGTCCGGCCCAGTGGGACCGAGCAGTTCAACATTGGTCCAGTTGGCCAGGTCATCCGAAATCTGGATCGTCATGGTGTCCGCACCGGGGCTGGCCCCGGCATTGTTGGAATACCAGCGCCAGTAACTGATCACGGGGCTGCTGGCACCCAGCAGGTCCATGACCGGGCTGTAAAGGGTGGTCTCTCCACCGTCGACGTCATTCTCGCCCAGGGTTCCGCCCACACTTCCCTGACCGGTGAACCAACAGCTGGTTCCAGCTGGGGAGTGATCCGCACCCGGCTGGGCAACGGTGCCAATCGGTGCACCACGCTCCCAGACACCGGTGGTCGCCGTCGCCGGAGCACCCACGCTCCAGCCACTGGCCACTTCGAAATCGGTGGTTTCCTCGGTCAGACCAAAGGCACTGACACCGCTAGCAAGGGCACCACTGCTGGCTCCCTCAGGGTAGGTCACGGTCTGGCCACCCGTGCTCTGGGCGACGATGTACCAGCCAAAGGTTTCCCCGCAAGGAATTGCCGGGAAGGTCATTTCGTAGTTCAGTCCACCGGTGGATGCCAGTGGGTAAGCCTGGGCTCCGGCAGCCGTCTCCACTCGCAGGGACTCGGTTCCGGCAGCCACTGCCGATCCGGCCAACGGGGTGATGGTCACCGCAAAGGTTTCTCCACCCAGAGGGTTGAAGACGGTGGGGTCACCATTGGGAACCGCAATCGCCAGTGCTGCAGCTACGTCGATTTCGCAGGGCACCACTCCGGAAGGAGTATTGCCGACGGAAGCGTTCACTCCATAGACGTGCAAACCCGGCAATGCCAAGCTGTCCGTGTAAGAAGTGGACGATCCGGGAAGACTGGTCAACGGAGTTCCGTCTCGGGTGATCTCAATCAGGTCGTATACTTCACCATTACCCCAGGAGAGATCCACACTCTCACCATTCTGGTTACAGGTGAGGCCAGTCACCGGAAGGGTGAAATCACCACTCGGCGCCAGAATCTCGACACTGGAACTGCCACCACCGGTGAAGTGATCCAGAGTGGCGGTCACAAGGGTCGGCGGAGCGTTCGCCACGAAACGGAAGCTGTGCATGGTGCCCCAGCGAATCGCGTGGGCATTCACATTCTGGGCTTCTGTCTGGGTAGACCAGCTCATGGTGCCCGCGCCCTGATTCGGCGTCCAGGCGAGGTTACTGTATGGCTCGCCACTGTGGTACTCGGGGTGTGTGGAGTCGACACCGGTCAGGGTCACTCCCCCGGCCAGCGGGAACTCAAAGGACTGAACATTGCGCGTCGAATCCATGTTGTAAATGGCGTACTCGTAGGCGTGCTGGCCCCCACCCAACTCGGTGACACGGTAACCCACGATCACGAGCCCATTTTCAGCGTCGAAGACCTCAATCAGAGTCACCTCAGGATCGAAATCCTGCCAGGCCTGGATCCCCGGCTGCTGACGCTGGGTGCTTCCGGTCAAGCTCATGTTGCGGTTGCCAGTCTGCCCGAAGGTCACGGTACGGTAGGAGCAGTTGTTGTGGGAGTTGCCAGCGGCGGAGTCATCGACCGTCACATACTGGCCCTCAACGATATAAATCGCCCCGGGGAATGCGCCATTGTCGATTTCATTGGTCGCGACCCGAAGTCGCTTGGAGGTGGCGTCATTGATCAGACCCGAGTTGATGATCGGGTACTGGAAAAGACCATTGGCGACATCAAAGACTTCCGAACGGGGACCAAGACCACTCTGCTGACCATTCAGCCCGGAGGAGTAGGGGTCCGAACAGCCCACTCCAAGGAGTGACCCGGTTCCAGGGTTGATGCATCCGCAGCCACAGACGTTACCGGTCAGGGCCAGGAAGCCATGCTTCAGCCAGCTCATGCCGATCTGTTCGAACTTGCCCTCATGCAGACGGTAAAGGTTCTGTCCGATCACCGGATGCTCGTTGGTGTTGGAAATCCACAGAAGAGGCTCGGTGCCGATGTTGCACGAAGTAGTACCCACGCTGTAGGCGTGATAACCTCCCGCCGCTCCATAGTTGGAGGTGCCCACCAGATCACCGATGATCACATCGGTTCCGGTTCCACCCACCCCTCCCTGACCAGGATCACAGGGCTGTGCCTGAATCGGTGCAGTAAAGGAAGAAGCTCCCAGAATGAGAGTGACGACGAGCGCCATTTTGATGGTTTGATACATTTTTGACGTGCTCCTCTGCATGTCGTTTGTCACGTTACAGACGATCGAAAACAATTCGACCAATACCCTGATCCCGCCCGTCACACCCCGCTGGCAAAATCCTGGCGAGGTGACACCTCCATGAACGTCACAGACGGCATGGAAATATCTTCGCCCATCATACCACTACTGACACGAATGGCACCGGTTCACATGCTCAGCAGGAGAACGGAAATCTGGTGGGTTTAACCCCGATAAAACCGATCCGTCTCGGGAATTTTGCCATGTTGGTCCTCTTTGTTTCTCCAATCCTGCCACCTGAGGCAACAAGAGGAGCCAGACTCTCTACCAGACTCTCTAAACAGGGACCTGAAATTAAAAATCCCCCCGATTCCGAAGAATCGGGGGGATCCGATATTTGGTAGCGGGGGCAGGACTCGAACCTGCGACCTTCGGGTTATGAGCCCGACGAGCTGCCAACTGCTCCACCCCGCGAAAATTCATTTGGCAAGAGAGGGAAAGTACGAAATCCCGGAGAGTCGGTCAAGAAAACCCGAGAGGAAATCAGCAAAGTTCCAGACCCCGGATCCTCATGATTTTGCCACAAACTCGTCTATCAGCCCCAGCAACAGCTCTGTGTCTGCCATGGAAACGGCTCCCATGTGGGTAATGCGGAAGGTTTTTTCCTTCAGATCACCGTAACCATTGGAGAGGAACATCCCGTGCTCACGGAGGAATCCGTTGAGATCGGCAATCGAAATTCCTCGCGTGTTTTCGATGCAGGTCAGGGAAACCGACTCATAACCCGGCTCTGCAAAAAGACCGAAGGAGTCACTCGCCCATTCCCGCACGCGATTCGCTTTTTCCTGATGAGCACCAAACCAGGCGTCTTCATCAGCAAGGATCATCCGCAATCGATCCTTGAGTGCCTGCATGACTGCAATCGTCGGAGTGCTGGGAGTCTGATGCTTTTTCCACGACTTGTGCATCGCCAGAACATCAAAGTACATACCCCGATTCTCAATCGTTTCTGCTCTCTCGAGTGCCCGCTCAGAAACTGCCAGCAAAGCAAGCCCAGGCGGAATCGCCAGCGCCTTCTGACTGCCTGTCACCAGATAGTCGATGGGCGGCAGGGAATCGAAATGAATTGGCACAGCACCGGCACTGGTGATGGCATCAACAAGGAGAAACACATCCGGAAATTCTGCAACGACCTCGGCGATTTCGGCGAGGGGATTCATGACTCCGGTACTCGTTTCATTGTGAACGATGGTGACCGCGTCGTAGTTGCCCTTGGACAACTCTTCCCGAACCTGTTCCGGCTTGACCGCTTGTCCCCAGGGAACATCCACGCGGGTCGCATTTTTGCCGTTACTGGCACAAACTTTGAAGAATCTCTGACTGAACGCTCCATTGACGAAACAGAGGACATTTTCACGGACTCCGCAGCGTGCTGCAGTTTCCATTCCTCCGGTTCCTGAGGAGGTCAAGACATAGACCGGATCCTTCGTGCGGAACAGTCGCTGGGAGTTCGTGTGCAACTCCTCACCCAATACTGAAAACTCCGGTGCACGGTGGCCAATCATCGGGCGAGTCATCGCCTGAAGGATAGAATCCTCGACTTCCACCGGTCCAGGAATAAACAGTCGTGGAACATCTCTTTGCGAATCTTCAGGATTTGACATTACACATCCTCCTCGTCGGTGTAACGAACCACCATTCCGGTGGAAATTTTCGGCTCAAAAAAGGTGGTCTTAGGCGGAAAGACTTCTTGTGCCAGAGTTCTGCTCCAGAACTCTTCCTTCCCCACGGGCGGAAGAAGGCAAAGTAACCCGTGCTCGCTTCGATCCAAATGCTCACGGGCAACAGGCTCAAGATGAGGAGTCGCCGGTGCACCCAGACCATCAAATTCACCGACAACATCCGCAAGCCTGCGAGCGAGTGTGGGTTGATCAAGATCGGGTCGAGTTTTCAGAGTCCATTCTTTGCCATTGCTGGCAACGAGACTCCATTCCTCGCCTTCACCGTCATTCAGAACCTCGATGATCCGATCCGCAACCTGACTCAAATCAGGGCCGTCGCCGGGGTTCCAGCTCCAGATTCTGTGAGTCGGATGAATATGAAGACCTTCCTGACGAAGATCGCCGATGAAAGCGAGAACATAGCCCCCACCCACCAATTGATCGTCACCGGAAAGTTCAATCGCCGTCGTGTAACGGTGATGTCCATCTGCCACTGCAGAAGGCAGAGGTTCCAAAGCCTTCTCGATAGCCCGGACATGATCCGGATCATCGATTCGCCGCAGGGTGTGAACATCTCCCCTGAAGTCCGCACTTTCAAAAACCAGTTCTCCTGCTTCTGGACCGGCATCAACTCCAGCAAGGACTTCTTCCAATCCCTCACAGGAGAGTTGAACTACACCGGTATCGATCGTGGTCAATCGTGCCTGGTTAACCAATCGGGCAACGGTGTGTGGACGAATTTCCTCGTGACGTTCCACCCCTTCCCCCCAGGGGCGAGCTTCCGCCACTGCTATCACTCCTTGCAAGAGGGAGGTGCCTCCGGCTCGATTGCCATACCGGATGCTGTACCGATAGATCGCAGGTTTCTCCTCGTGAATGATGGTGCCCGCTTCCACGGCGGATCTCATCGATTCTCCGCATTTGCGAAACACATCTTCATCAGGAGTCACACCGGGTTCATCCCCGAGGATCCAGCGTACCGCGTTTTCCGGAGCATGATTCAGAAGTTGACCGTGCATTTCATCCGGAATCACATCATAGGGTGGACAGATCACTGCACCCGGCTCGACTCGATCTGGGTTGGGGACAAATCCCCTGAATGCCTTCATCCTCGGCATGTTTTACTCCTCCATGTTTGCGTAACAGATATTGAGAGCCTGCAATGCGTAAGAGGTCGCCAGAACAGGGTCACCCTCCCACCAACGGTCTACAGGGTTTGTCCACGAGCCGTCTTTCCCCTGGCGCTCAAGAAGCACCGTCGCAATCTCCCGCGCCCAGTCATGCGATTTACCCTCGGCATCCACCAACTCCTTCTGCCCCAGAACCTCCAGGGTTCTGGCCATGACAGCCAGATAGTAGAAGTAGCCTGTTTGCCCGCGGGCAGGTTGTTCCGGGGTGGCCATTCCCGGGTTTTCTGTCACGGTCCAATTGCGACTGATCCACTCCACGGCGGAAGTGACCCGCGGATCATCTTTGCCAAGCCCGGCATAAATCAGAGATTTCACCGCAGCGTAGGTCATCGAGCCATAGGAGGAAAAGGTCACGGCTCCAGCAGCATCGACTGTTTTCCCAGCTTTCGATTCGTCTGGGTGGTAGAAGAAACCACCATCCTCACTGGATGCTTTTTTGACCCCGTCGAGGACATCGTTGGAAGATTTTCGATTCTGGCATCTGGAAATGAAAACTTGAGCCCTCTTCCAGACATCCGAATCTTCGGTCAGTCCTGCAGCATGAAGGGCTTCCAGAGCCAACTGGGTATTACTCAAGTCAGGGCGACGATCACTGCCGTATCCGACACCACCATAGGAACCTGTGTGCTTCTTTCGATCGAATGCCACCGGTGTCGAATCTTCCGCACACTGAAGGCCAGCAACGTAATCTCGCATTCGGGCGATGGCGTCCCGGTAAAGGGGCTCCTTGCGGTTATGGTCCAATGCAGACAAAGCCAGGATGGCAATACTGGTCTTGTAGTTCATCAAGCCTTGCCCCGGGATGTAAACGCCACCGTCATCTTGCTGTTGATCGAGCAAGGACTGCACCGCTGCGGTAACAAAAGGGCCATCCTTTTCGCGGTAGGCACGGGGTGTATCTGCCAAGGCCTTGAGAACCATGCCGGTGATTCCGGGATCTCCTGCCATCGACCCCCAAGAGCCATCGCTACGCTGGTTGTCGATCAGCCAATTCGCTCCACGATCGATGGACTTCTTCAGTCCTGCTTTGTCGAGAGCCTTGGATTCTTGTGCAGATACCTCGAGCACTGGGCAAATGATCATGAACAGCAAAATAAGGAGTCCTGAGATGACAGGGACTCCCTTGTTCGTTTTGGCAGAAGGATGGTCGGTGATATTCATTAGCGATTCTCCTCAATGGTATCAGGCTCAATAGAACCTCTCCGCGGTAATTCCATACGCTTGGCCGCGGGATCAATCTCCCCCGGAAGGGCTTTTCGAATTGAGACCCTCACTGGGGGTGGCTCATCCCCATCTCTTTTCCAGGGCAACACGTCCCCATAAGCAAAATAATCTCCGTCAGGGTAGGGCAATGCCAGAGGATTATCGAGGATTGCCCAAGGTCTGTGACTCAGGGAGATCAACTCTCCTGTCACCCTTGCCATGAACTCCTCTTTTGCTTCAGTCCCCTCCGGAGCTCCCGGTGGAGGGTCGAGAAGCAAAAAACCGGAACCGGTATAGGCAAATCCACAGCGTGCCATTTCACGCTCCATGGGAGCATTAATGATGCAGTTTTCGGCTCTGATCCGACGAACGAATTCACGGCCCTCGCCATCCTCTACCGGATAATGAAAATGGATGACCAATCTGTCACCCCCAGTCAAACGGCCCAGATCACGCTCTGATTCGGGACTTCGACTTTCTTTCACTTCCATTAACATCAACGCCGTCTGCAAATGCATGGGATCGCAATCGACAGCAATCAGACATTCATGGGATTTGGCTCCGGGGAGATTGATCAGGTACTCCACAAAACCCTGAGACATGTTGAAAAAGCCATCGAGGTGAATCGTCGCAGTCGCCGCTTCGAATCGGACAGCCCCCAGAGAGACGGTCTCTCCCGGCTGGGATTCTGTTCCGGGAATGAAATCGACCGGAAGCCCACTCAAGGCAGTCGCCATGATGATGATGAGGCAACCGTTCATCTCTCCCCTTTCGCATTTAACCAACTGCACAGAATTCCCTGAGAGGGTTTTCTCCCTTGATGTGGAAACTCTGAGTCCATAATCGCAAAATCCACGCCCTCTACCAGTCCCCCGGACTTCATTTCACAGACTCTCAGCCATATAGACGGGTCACGGTCAGGAGCCGTTCCGGCAATAGGTTCCTGAGATCGGGCTTCCTTGCCACCCTGAGGGCCTCAACTTGCGTTTTGCAGGCGATTTGTATAGCCTTCTCAGGTACCGACCGATTCGACCCTTAATCAAATCAACCTGTTTTCCGGGGACGTGATTTCCCGAAAAGACCCTGCTTCGGAGACTGATGGACCCCAAAAGGAACACTTCCCAGCCGGAATCTTCCTCCAGATGGAGCGTCGTCCTCGAGGTCTCCGCCGGCATCGTCCGGCTTCCTGTGTCACGTATTGATTCCAGGGAAGTGCTCGTCGATTCGACAATTCGGCTTCAGGTCGGACAACGCTACGAATTGATCGTTGAGAGACCGGATGGTCACGCGGAACTGATCCATGCGGAAGTTCTGCACAGAAATGACGCTGGCCTTCTTTTACGCTGGAAACCGGCTCACCCCCGCGAACTCTCTGCACTCGAGCGTCTCTTTGGCGATGAAGAACAAAAAGTTCCCGAAAGTGGTGATCTCGAATCGGCATTGAGATCTCGCTCACGATTGGTTCGTACTTCTGCCATCGCTGCACAACGGGACAGCGTCCGTGTTCTCAACCTTTCCGCCATCAAGGAATTGATTCAGGCATCCGTGGATGAAGTGATCCGCGAAAGTGGACGCTCACTCGGTGAGGAAGAACTGCGCAGGCTTCGAGAAGAGTCTGAAAAAAGTTTTCAGGAAAAGTTGGCCGAATTCCAGAACGAGAATGCAGACTTGCACTCTCATATCGAAAACCTGAATGCCAAACTGCAAAGAACCCAGGAACTCCTCGGTAGTGAAAAAGAACGGGAAGTTGCCCGTGACCGATTCGCGTTGACACGCGAGAGCCTGCTGGAGCTGGAGTCGACGCTGGATCGAATCGTCGACAAGGCCGCCGGTACCCAGCACCTCCCTGAAGAGGTGGGCCAAGAGATTCGCGAAGTGGTTCAGAATTCTCTCGATCTTGAACGCTCCAAAGCGACAGATCGTGAAGAGAAAACCAGAAGTGAGAACATCGAGCTCCTCGAACGAAAAGTGCAGCGTCTGGCGAAAAACCTGGATGCGGCAAAAACTCAAAGAGACGAAGCTCTGGAAACCGCCCGCAGACTGGATCGTCGTGAATCCAATACCTCAGGAACAAGCACTTCCATTCCGGCGTTTTCATCCAGCCCGGCAGAAGACCCCAGTGGCCGCCGCAAGGCACTGTTGGCCGACCTCGTTTCCGAAAATCGCCAACTTCGAAAGCAAATTGTAAAACAAGTACCTTCAGATCCCAATCGGGGGCATGATCCCCAGATTGAGAAGGATCTTGCCTGAGCCATACTCGGCTTTCTGAAGAGTAAATCTGAGAGGACGATCGATGAGTGAAACCGTATACGTGGGCATGGATCTCGGTACCAGCCGAACCTCCATCACCACTTCCACCGGAGTCAGAACCACGGTGTGGTCATATGTGGGCTACGCTCAGGACCACGTCAGCAAAAAGTTGCTCGGCGGTAGAGACAAGGTCTTCGGCGAGGAAGCGGTTCAAAACCGCATGGCGGTAGATCTGGTCCGCCCCCTCGACAAGGGTGTCATCCGTGAGGACGAAAATGCCAAGCGGGCAACCCGTGATCTGATCGAACACATTCTTGAACAGGCCGAGATCCCTTCCGGAAGCACTGTCTATGGAGTCATCGGTGCACCGGCGGAAGCCAGCGTCGGATCCAAGTCCCACATTCTTGAAGCCGCTTCCGAATTCATGGACAGCATCATCGTCTGCTCTGAACCCTTCTCCGTGGCTTATGGATTGGATTTCCTTTCCGACACCCTCGTGATCGACATCGGAGCCGGAACCGTCGACCTGTGCAGAGTGCATGGAACGATGCCAAAAGCAGACGACCAGAGAACCCACCACTTTGGTGGAGATGCCATCGACCAGCGTCTCTTTGATCTGATTCAGGAGAAGCACCCCGAAGCCCAGTTCTCCGTCAATATGGTGCGTGAAATCAAAGAGAACTTTGCCAGCGTTGGACGCCAGCAGGATGCGGTCATGGCCACCTTCCCGGTCAAGGGCAAGCCGACTGAGTTCGACATCACTGATCAGGTTCGTGAAGCCTGCATGGGTATCGTGCAACCGACGGTCGAAGCTCTTCAGGACCTGATTGCCACCTACGACCCCGAGTTCCAGCAGAAAATGCGCAACCATGTCCTCCTTGGTGGAGGAGGTAGCCAGATCACCGGCCTTGCCCGTGCGATGGAAGATGCCCTCGTCGAGTACGGTGGAGGCAAGGTCAAGAGTGTGGAAGAACCACAATACGCTGGATCCAATGGTGCCTTGCGCATCGCTCTCGATATGCCTGAAGAATTCTGGAAAGAGTTCATGGACAATCAAAAGGAAAATGCCTGAACCACTTTCTCCGCAAAAACAAAAGAGGCCGGAAGCGATCTTCGCTTCCGGCCTCTTTTTTTGTGATGAGAAGATGATCTAGAGTGCTTCCCCTATTTTCGGTTTCGGAACAACGGTTTTATCCCCGGCAAGCCATGAACGGATCTCCCGGGCCTGGACCTTTCGCAAGGAAGGCTCTGCCTCCGCATCGAAAACGAAGTTGCCCGGAACCTTTGCCCGTCTCTTGAGCCCGCCCCATGCAGCCTGGCGAACGACTTCATCGGGGTCATCCAGAGCACTGGCCAAAAGGTCGAGAGAGCTCTGACGCGCATCCTCGGCGAATCCACATACACACAAAAAGCGGACTTCTGAATCTCGCTCTAAGGTAAAGCGATCCTCCAACGCATCAAACGCCACAGGAAGTTTCATGGTCAGTAAAATCGAAGCGGCAGATCGGCGAGCTGTGACATTTCCCTCTGCGAGAACTGCGACGACAGGAGAGAGGGCATCGCTGCCATATTCCAGAAGGGCAGCCTCTATCAAATTGTCATCGACGACATTGCCTTCAGCCAGCATGGAGACAAGACGGGGCAATGCACGTTCATCTCCCTCTCTGGCCAAAATCATGCAAATCACCCGTTTGGTACGGGCTCCAATAAAAGGATCATCGAGTTCAGCAGCCAACAGGTTTCGCGTGATGATCGGAGCTTTGCTGAGGCTGAGAAGAATCCGGTCGAGAGCCCGCTTCTGGATGCTCTCATCGTAAGAGCCGAGATTCGGGATCAGGGTCGTATTGCGGATGTCCTCAAGAACATCTTCACGATCCGGTGCTTTATCGGGGGTCGAGCAGCCCACAGACAGAAGTACTGTGAGAGCCAGAATCCAGCGCAGTGAAAACAACTGGGTTTCCGTGAAGTCCCTGTCACCGTCGATCATCGCAAACCGCCTTTCGGCCGAGCTTCTCAAACGGATCAAAGTCCCTGTACCGGTCTGCTGGAAGAGGTGTTGAGATCTTCCCAGCGCTCGTCCAGGGTCTGGAGGCGCCCACCCAACTGATCGAGGGTCACCGTTCTTCTGGCAAAGGCAGAAAGGTCGTCCTCGAGGATGCCCAGTGGGATCTCACCAGAAATCATGGCCTCCTGTAGACGCACACTGAGGAACGTTGCCACCGACAGGAAATCGACCCCACGCTCGGACATTTTGGTCAGCAACTCAGAATATCCCAACTCAGTCAGGTCGCCTGCTGAGGGATACAGAATCTGGTACTGCTCCTCGAGCAGATTCCTGAACTTGCCATGCTGGTTCGCTTCACGTCCAAGTCCATCGATGAAGACAGCAAAATCCTGGAGACTGTCCTTGTCGAAAGTTCTCAACAAGGAAATGGTTTCGTCAGAAAGGTCGGTTTCACCTCTCATGACGACCATGTCCCCCTTCTCATAGAAGGTCTTCAACTTGTCAAAGGATAGGCTGACCGCATAGGGACTCGTGGGAACCACGATTTCCCTGCGAGGAGCCACCACGTCATCGTAATCAAGGTCAGGATTCAGGCTTTTAATGTTTTCGACCAGAATTGCCGCTGCCTGGAAGAAGAGTTGACGCTCATTCTTGGACCAGGTCGAGACCGACTTCTCCGGGTGCCTGAGTTTGAGCATGCTCAGCTTCTCGGTCGCTTCGGGAAGGTAGTCTTCAAAAATCTTCAGTCGGCTGATGAGTTCGCGTTTCTTGACGATGCTCAGCAAGGTCAAGTCGACTACTTCATCGCGGGAGAATCCCTCCACCGGCGTTCTGCTGATCGGGTCGAGGCCGACAAGGTCTCGCCCTTTGAGAATGTATCGATCATTGAAAAGCACACTGTTGCGGGTGTCGAAGTGGCGACTCTCTTTCGGAGTGGAAATGGGATCGACCCCATCTTCCGAAAGAATGTGCGGAGTCAAAACGATGATGATTTCTGAACGCTGTTTCTGGGAACTCTTGCGTCCGAAAAATCCTCCAATAACCGGAAGGTCGCCCAATCCGGGAATGGAATTTTTGGTATCGAATTCACTTTCCTTGATCAGACCACCCAGGATCAGAGGCCGATGGTTTTTAACCCTTGCCTGTCCCCTGAAATTCCGGGTCGCCACCTGCGGGATTCCCAGCAGGTCCTCCTCGAAGACCCGCTGTCTTCCCTGAAGGTTATTGACGGTGATATCGATCAGCATCGAGACTTCGTTTTCATCATTACCACTGATTCGTGGTTTGACGACCAGAGTCGTACCAATGTGCTCGGTTCCAACCTTGTTGGCATTCTCGACAAAGTTTCCACCACTGACGTCACGGACGACGTCGGTAGAGATAAAGGTTGGAATCTTTTCTCCAAGGTGAAGCTGACTCTGGCGATCATCCAGCGCGTACAACTTGGGACGTGCTTTGATAATCGCGTCACCGTTGCGAACCAGTGCATGAACACCGGCAAGAAACTGGGAAGACAGAGCCTCCGTCGTGTCGTCAAAAAGGAAGGAGAGACCCGATTGCTGAATCGGATTAAAATTGCTGCTGATCTCGGGAAGGGGATCTCCCGGCAGAGGAGAGGCGAAGTTCACCACGGAGTTACGCTTCTCAAATGCGAGTGTATCGACTCCCAGATCGGAAAGAGCGTCCGCTTCCAGTTCGATGATCTGCACCTCGATCATGATCTGCCGTGCGGGCACATCGATCATGGCGATGAAATCTTCAATCCGTTTCAGATCCTCATCTGTGCCCACCATCAGAATACGATTTCGTGTTTCCGTCGATGGTGATTCCTCAAAGGTCAGAGAGAGCGAAGCGTCTTCTATTCCAGTACCCAACTTGACGGGAGGCAGTGAAATCGGATCGACGTGAGGGATTTCCAGAACGTATGGGTACTCCGGAAGATCCCAGGATTGGAGCATCGTTTCGCTGGCAGCCTCATACTTTGAGTAGACCGCTTTCTCATATTTGCGGGTGATCGTCCTGTTTCCCTGTTTGACTGCGTCGGTCTTGACTTCCTCGGTTCGGTGATAGACCTGGCAAACCTTGCTGGCTGCCAAGGACTCCAGTACCAACTGGATTCCCGCATATTTGACCGTGATTGATTCCTGCTTGAGTCGATCCCGAATCCCCACCTGTTCAAAGTTGCGAATCGTTCTGATCAGCGATTCTGTGATCTCCTTTGAACCATTAATCATCAGAGAGTTCTCACGGCCAGTAACACGACTGATCGTGTTGTCGTCGACAAACTTTTTCAGCCCCGGAGTGTCATTAAAAAACTGAAACACCTCGTCGGTTTCAGCGTGAAAGAGTTCCACAAAGGTGATGTTGGGGACCTGAGCGTCGACAACAGGGACTTGGGCAAAGAAGGCCACGCATAAAGTGAGCACGATCCAACCGAAATTGAATCTTCCCAGTCTCATTCGACCGGGGTTGCCGACAATTGCGGACATTTTGGAACGGTCCATTTTCTTCCTTGCTCCTGCGAGTGAGACTGCGGGTCCACTTCGACAGATTGTGAGCCGATCTCTGCATGCCAGAGAATAAACGGAGTTTCCCGTTTTGAGTGGGAATCGACTCTCCAGCAGGCAACTTGTTTCGGCAATTCTACGAGAGTCGGCAAGGCCCGGGTTGGGGCCCCTGGACAGGGTCGCAGTGCTCAAGCTATCGATTATCGGCACGTTATCTTCCATTCTCAACCAGAACCCAGCCACTCCAGCCAGAAACACGGTCAGTTGTCGATTTGTCGCGAATCGACCTGCAGGCCTCTCTGAGAGCCTCTGCAGGGGAAATTCGGGCCCTGGCGGAGTCGATGAGATGAAGCGTCATTTGACGGGTCACCTCATCTTCGACAGGCCACAGTGACCCCAGAATCCCCTGACATCCCGCTTCAAAAACGGCTCGCGGGAAGCCTGCCAGATCATCGGATCCGAGCCCCCCAGCCATTGCGGTCTCGCAACCTGTGAGCAAAACGAGGCGACAGTCGGAAAGATTCCAACCCGCCAAATTTCTTGCCAACAACTTTCCATCCGTGAAATTCCCGTCCGGAGTCAATCGAAGAGATGATGATCGGGGGTCTCGCGGATCGAAGTCTCCATGACACGCCAGGTGAAGGACCTTCTTGCCATGAAGTTGATCCCCAAGCCCGGTCACGGTTGCAGCCCCACCTGAGAGGATCGTCGAACTGGCCAACTTTTTGGCGACCGTCTCCCCCTCTGCTCTCGCCCCGGGCAGCCGGGCTTTTTCCGGGGCATCGGGATCTACCAGAGACAACCAGTCCTCCGCTGGCAGGTATGAAAGCTCCCGTGAAGCGGCCTTCAAATTCGGCAGTAGACTGACCGCGGTTCGATCCATCAGCGATCGTCCTGAGACGGGCAACATTCCCCACGGGATTCTTCTCAACTCGTCCAACGGCACCAGCAACAATCTCTCAGTAACCGGGACCCTCGATCCGAACAACTTTGAGGAAATCCACGCTGCTGATTCGAGATCTTTACCTCGACTGGAGTGAAGTCGGTCAATGAAGCCGACCAACTCACCCATTTCACAATCCACAAGACTCATCTTCCATGAACCTGCGTTGGTCGTCCATGTCAGCAATCGGGTTCCACAGTTCACCATGACCTGAACCGTAAAATCATCTCCCGCTTCCACGGCGAGGGCCTCAATCTCTTTGACATCAGGAGGTACCTCGCCGGGATTGCGGACCCGCAGAAATTCTGTAGCGTGCAGGGAAGCGAGAACTTCTCCGGATTGTGCCAACAGTTCCGTCAACAGGAATGCGGGCTCTCGGCGGTGGAACATGGCGGCGTGATCGGAACTGTATCGCATGCGAATCTGTTCCACCGTCGCCACAGCAAGTCTGGCGTGCTCAATGGCGAGCGGATATTCGCTCCGGAATTGATGTACCTTTGCCAGAGCCAGATCGGTCTTCCAGAGCGTCTCCAGGTCACCCTTCAACTCCCGGGCAGATTCCACAGCCGTTCTCGTTTCTGTGAGCCAGCCTCTCGCTGCTGCAGTTTGTGAAATCTCCACCAATGCTTCAGCAGCCAAATCCCTGTCCCCGCTGGCTGTGGCTTTGTTCAAAGCACTGCGGGCATCATCCAGAGATCGGATCAGGGCTTGCCGACTTTCACCGGCGTCGGAATTGCTCGAACTTTCTTCCCTTGCTCTTTTAGCTCTGTCAATCAGGGCTCTCGTCTGAACCGGCGAATCTTCGGGTGCCAATTCAAGCGCGCGTTTGAGATCTCTTTTCGACCTTGGGCTCTGAACACGATCGATCCTTGCAAAGACATCGAGAACCGAAGCATTCAACCGATACCACTCCGCTTCTTCTTCTAGGTTGGCAGCGGAAGCCTCCAGCTCCTTCAATTCCCGATAGGCAACCACGGGATTCCCATCCCGCAAGTTTTTTGAGACCCGGTTCATGACTTCTCTGCGGCTTTCGCCGGTCGGGTACCAGGGTTTCTGATTCCAGTTCTGAATTGTCAGATGGTCGATAAAATCTCCGGACTCATTCCAGATTCTGGTGACGACTTGACCTTCAGGCACTCGACCGGGATCAGGACCCCAAAGTTCCTCACCACTGATTCCCAGATTCGCTTCCTTCTCATCCACATAAAAGGAAGCGAGACGGATTTCTGACTCTGCAGTCTTGAGGAGAATTTCCACATGACGATCTCCCCCGGATTCGGGTAATTGAATATTGAAGAGCTCGCCCTCGATCAAAGGTCGGTCGCCAGACAGTTCATCGATCAGTTGTGAAACAGACTGTCCATGGGAAGGGTTCGAAATTGCCAACAAAATGAAGCATGAGAAGAAAACCGGAGCCGCGCATTTCAACAGATCCAAGAGCGATGAACACCTGTTCATGGACAGGTCATCTCCTGAATCAATTTGTGGCTGAATGGCCACTTTGGAAATGGGCTTATTCACTTCCCGCAGGGAAGTGATCTTCGATCGGTAAATGTGGCGACTCCGAGGTTGCTGCCGGGGCGGCAACCCGACAAGACAAATATGCCGGAATCACTAAAAAACTTCAATCCCGGTCTGCGTCCACTGCAGGTGATCGGTTCATGCCATCCCAAACCACTGAGCCCGGCGTCACTTTTCCGAGATCGAAGCGGTCGATCAGGTCTTCGGGCCTCAATCTTTGCCCCTTCGGGGCGAGGCCGCTGAGGCTCGCCAGGGTACCGACGATCTCCTCAGGAGAAATCCCCTGCCGGCGATAGTGGGCAAGACTCGTATCCCCATGGCGCTTGGCCAATCGCAACCCATCCGGCCCCACCAAAAGAGGGACATGAAAAAAAGCCGGTGGGCTCCAGCCCAGATACCGATATAGAAGGATCTGACGCGGGGTTGAAGGGATCAGGTCGTCGGCCCTCAGCACTTCAGTCACTCCATCTGCGGCATCATCGACGACGACAGCCAACTGATAGG
Source organism: Planctomycetota bacterium (assembly GCA_013911165.1). Classification (GTDB taxonomy): domain Bacteria; phylum Planctomycetota; class UBA8108; order UBA1146; family UBA1146; genus UBA12191. The sequence continues at coordinate 19,561 of JACETR010000020.1, forward strand.
ACGGGGTTCCATCTCGCTTTCGAAGAACAAAATCCCCCGCCAATGCCCCCTCCTCTTTCCCCCGAAACCCATCTTCAAATGGAACTGAGTCCTCTTCGAGCCTCAATCTCAAGGCTGGATCCCTCCCTGTGGCACTTTTGGCCTCTTCGAGCGAGGACCAACGTTCACGACAGGTTCCGGGGTAGACCATCTCAGAGGGTGGCAGTTTCGATTCATGGGGTGCACTGGCCGCTTCCTCGATCTCCTTCCGTGTACAAACACAGGGGTAGGCGACCTTCTGTTTGACCAACTGATTCAACGCGGCCTCATGACGCTGCCGAAACTGGCTCTGGATACGAATCTCATCGTCCCAATCCAGACCCAACCATTGCAAATCCTCGATGGCAGATTCCGTCGCCCCCTTCCGCACCCGGGGACCATCCAGATCCTCGATCCTCAAAAGCAGTTTTCCGCCCTGCTTTCGCATCGACAGCCAGGCAAACAAAAAGGAGCGGGCATTGCCCAAATGCAGAACACCGGTCGGACTGGGGGCGAGCCTGCCGACAGGAAGTGGATCGTTCTCACCCGTTTTTGCGGGGTCAGACTGTGGCTCTTTTGCCGAATGCACTGACAATTTTCCTCTCTCGAGGTCCACCATGGGCCGTCGAAGTGGGATCTTTCGCGGATTCCGCGTTTGGTGATATCATGGAGTTGTGGATCCGAACAGGGTCCCTCTGCAGGGTGACCTGCGGCGTGCGCAGGTACTGCGGAGTTTTGCCAGACTTTTTCCACTGGTAGGACGCTGCCAGTGAGGACGGTGCCCGGTTGTGGGTGTCACGTCCACGTGAGACCGGGAAACTCCAATCCAAGAAAGGAGGTGGTCCATTGATGATTGTCCGTGGCTCTATCAGGAGGTGGGTTCGTTAACCCGCGCCTCTGACGGGGGAAGCGGTGAATCCGCTTAATCCACCTGGTAGAAACAGGGCCCGAAGGGAAAACCTTCGGGCCCTTCTTCTTTTTCCGGTGAGTGCAGTCCCTTTCACGGCTCTCTCCAGCCCCCTCCTGTCCAGCCTTCTGTCCCTCTCTCCACTCCAGACCGATAAATTCCCTCCCATGGATCGCCGTTAGACTTGTTTCGGGGCATCCCTGTCGACATGATGGAAACAGTTCGTATTTACCGGGTTCTGAAACTTCCCCATGACGAGGAGCGGGTCACCTTGAGTGCCGAGACCAAGGCTCGACTGAAGAGCATCCAACTACTCCTCGAACGAATCCGCCATGCCGTCCGATTTGACGAGCTCAAGGAAAAACTGGGGCGTCTGGAAGAGAAGATGTCCGCCCAGGACTTCTGGGACGACCGGGAAGCCGCAGAGAAAATTATCCAGTCGATGAAGTCGACCAAGTCTTCGGTTCAATCCATCGAAAAACTTGAACAGGGACTGGAAGATGTACAGGTTCTCATTGAGCTTGCAGAATCAGAGTCTGATGAAGAATCTCTGGAGGAAGCAGAATCGGAAACCCTGAGGCTTCAGGAAAGTGCAGAGAGCCTCGAGTTGAAAACACTCCTCAATGGGAAATACGACCAGGCAAGCGCATACATCGAAATACAGTCCGGTGCAGGTGGCACCGACGCCGCAGACTGGACCCTGATGGTTCAGCGCATGTTCCTGCGCTGGGGTGAAAAACAGGGCTACAAAACCCAGATCATCGACGAACAGCACGGTGAAGAAGCCGGTCTCAAGTCCTCCACGATCCATCTTTCAGGGGACTATGCATACGGTTATCTGCGTTCTGAATCCGGTGTGCACCGGATCGTTCGAATTTCCCCATTCGACGCACAGGCACGCAGGCAGACCGCTTTTTGCTCGATCCGTGTCACTCCAGAAACCGATAATACAGATGGTGTCGAAATCGTCGACTCTGACCTTCGCGTCGATACCTATCGTGCAAGCGGAGCTGGAGGCCAGCACGTAAACACGACCGACTCGGCGGTTCGCATCACTCACATGCCCACCGGGATTGTCGTCCAATGCCAAAATGAACGCAGTCAGCATGCCAACAAGGCTCAGGCTCTCAGGGTTCTCAATGCAAGGATCATCGAGGTGCAGGAAGAAAAGCGTCGCGAAGAAATGAACGCCATCCAGGGTTCAAAAAGTGACATCGCTTTTGGCAGTCAGATCCGATCCTATGTCATGCACCCCTACAAGATGGTCAAAGACCACCGAACTGACCATGAAACCAGTAACGTCGATGCCGTGCTCGACGGTGAATTGCAGCCATTCATTGAGCATTGGTTGCGCCACAGAAACCGAACAGAAACGGAATCACAGTGAAAGAGGAAATGATCATGGAAACATTGGAAAATTCCGATCCCGACATCGCCGCCATCGTCACTCGCGAGGAGGAACGGCAGCGAAATGAGATCAACCTCATCGCCAGTGAAAACATCGTCAGTGAAGCGATCCTGACCGCCCAGGGATCCGTCTTGACCAACAAGTATGCTGAAGGTTACCCGGGTAAACGCTACTACGGGGGCTGCGAGGTGGTTGACGAAGCGGAGAATCTGGCACGGGATCGTGCCAAGGAGCTCTTCGGTGCCGACCATGCCAATGTCCAGCCCCATTCGGGAACCCAGGCGAACATTGCGGCCTACTCTGCTCTTCTCAAACCGGGCGACAAGGTTCTGGCGATGGATCTCGCCCACGGTGGACATCTGTCGCACGGTGCAAAGGTGAGCTTGACCGGCAAGGTCTACAACTTCACCCACTATCCCGTCAATGCTGAAACAGAAACCATCGACATCGACGAGGTTCTGAAAATTGCCAAAGAGGTGCAGCCCCAGTTGATTATTGCCGGTGCCAGTGCCTACCCTCGCGTGATCGACTTTGAGGCTTTCCGCAAGGTAGCCGACGAGGTGGAATCCAAATTCATGGTCGACATGGCACACATCGCCGGGTTGGTTGCCGCCGGCGTCCATCCCAGTCCTGTCCCCCATGCCGATGTCGTGACCACCACGACCCACAAAACTCTTAGAGGGCCGCGTAGCGGATTGATCCTCTGTCGCAAGAAATGGGCACGCAAAATCGACTCCGGAGTTTTCCCGGGAGATCAGGGTGGCCCGCTGATGCACTTGGTCGCTGCGAGAGCGGTCTGTTTCCGTGAAGCGATGTCTGAAGAGTTCCGCGACTATGCCCGCAGTATTGTCGCCAATGCTCAAAAACTTGGGCAGATCCTCATGGACGGTGGAGTTCGACTGGTCGCAGGAGGTACCGACAATCACATGGTATTGGCGGACGTTCGCTCATTGGATCTGACTGGAGATATTGCGGAAAGGGCTCTGGGTGAAGCTGGAATCGTCGTCAACATGAACATGATTCCCCATGACCCGAATCCTCCCCTGAGACCCAGTGGAATTCGCATCGGAACCCCTACTGTCACCAGCCGGGGAATGGGAGATGTTGAGATCGAACGCATCGGCAATTGGATTCTGGAAGTTCTCAAAAGCCCGGAGGACACTTCGCTCCATCAGAGCATTCGTTCTCAGGTCCGTGAAATGTGCGGAGAATTCCCTACCAGAATCTGATCCGCGTATTCGCCTCAAGACCTCTTTGAACGGGACTGAATACCAATCGCCTGATGAACCGCTTCCATCGTCTCCTCGACGATGGGGCGGATCTTCCGTGCACCCTCCCTGAGGATCTCCTCAACCTTGTCGGGGTCACTCTCCAGATTCGCCCTTGCGGTTCGTGCATCGGCGAAATACTCAAGAAGGGCCTCAAAAAGTTCCTGCTTGGCGTGACCGTATCCATAACCGATGCCTGTTGATCGCATCTTGTCCGCCATCTCGTCGACTTTTTCTTGCGGCGCTACCAACTTGTAGAGTTCATGGATCGTATTGCCCTCGGGATCCTTGGGATCGTCCACCCCCTGAGAATCGGTGACGATACCCATAATCTTTTTTCGAAGTTTTTTCTCCGGTTCAAAGATCCCCAGGTCATTCCCATAGGATTTGCTCATCTTCTGGCCATCCACACCGGGAACCTTGGCAGCCTGTCCTTCCAGGATCAGTGGCTCAGGAAGTGGAAACACTTCGCCATACAGTTGGTTGAATTTTCCTGCGATATCCCGGGTCACCTCTACGTGTTGCTTCTGATCCTGCCCCACTGGAACGCGGTGCGATCGGACGATCAAAATGTCTGCAGCCATGAGACATGGATAGGCGAAAAGACCATGATCAGCAGAAATTCCTTTTTCGACCTTGTCCTTGTAGGCATGACAACGCTCAAGGAGCCCCATGGGGGTCAGTGTCGAGAGAACCCAGGACAACTCACATACCTCTGGAACATCTTCCTGTCGGTAAATCACCGCTTTTTCAGGATCGAGTCCCAAGGCCAAATAATCACAAGCAATACCGAATATGTTGTCGCGGAGTGTTTCGGCTTTTTTGACGGTGGTCAGAGCGTGGTAGGTAGCGATGAAGTAGTGTGCTCCGCCCTCCCTCTGGAGGTCGATCCACTGGCGAACAGCACCGAAGTAGTTCCCCAGATGAATTCCCGAACTGGTCGGAGTCAATCCAGAGAGTGTGACCTGACTCATCGCTGATTCCCGTCCTTTACACTGTTCCTGCTGGCCAATACCCGGGCTGCCCCTGGCACGGAGGCTTTCCGAGGGTATCCCGAAGGATGGCCCTGATCAGGAATCAGGGTACAGAAATCACCGCAGAACTCCAGAAAGACAGCAAAACTTGTCCCAAGAACCGATCTTGAGCAGAATGATCTCTCTTGATCGCCATAGCCGAAATGCGGAAGATCTTAAATCGGATGAGGAGCTCCCCCATGGCGAAGACAACTTCAAAACCCCGTGGAAGTTTGATGCGGGCCTTCATTACCGGGTTGGCAACTCTGCTTCCCACGGTACTGACCATTATCATCATCACGGTCTCCTACAACTTCCTTGACGAGAAAATTGCACAACCGATCACAGGCCTGATCCGTAAAGGTTTCTCATCGGAAATAGCCAAAGAGTACTTTTGGAAAGACATCATCAAGCTTCAGGATTGGCAACTGGATGAAGCCATCGATGACAGTGGCCTCCCTGAACGAGCCGATGACATCCCCTTCTCTCAGCAAGTCGCGCAAATCAGCCCGAACTGGCTTGGCTTCGTCATCGCCATCTTCCTCGTCCTCGCTGTGGGTATCATCTTCCGTGGAGTATTGGGAAGACAACTATTGAAATTGATCGAAGGTCTGCTCAAGCGCATCCCCTTCATCAAAATCATCTACCCTTATGCCAAACAGGTGACAGAGTTCTTCTTTGAGGAAAAAAACAAAATCGAATACGACACTGCAGTGGCAGTTCAGTATCCGAGAATGGGAATCTGGTCCCTTGGATTCGTGACCAGCAATGGATTCAAGACGGTTCAGGAAAAGCATGGAGGCCCCATGGTCGCCATCTTCATCCCCTCCAGTCCCACGCCAATCACCGGATACACGATTCTGGTTCCCCGGGACGAGATCATTCCACTCGACTTGAGTGTCGACGAAGTACTGAGATTCACGATCTCAGGCGGGGTGATCGTGCCAACGGATGAGATTCCCCAAATGGGCTCTGCGCCCGATTTGAAGGCGACCGGCGATAGATCTGTGGACTCAAATTCTACAGAAGATGGTCCGAACGCTTGACGGGAGAATCTTCCTGACTAGCATCGGGCTTCTGGAAATGCTGATTTGTCAAAGGGTCGGGCCGTAGCGCAGTTTGGTAGCGCGCCACGATGGGGCCGTGGAGGTCGGTGGTTCGAATCCACTCGGTCCGACCATACTTTTCAAGCGCGAAGTCTTTTTTGATCATGGTCGACTTGCCGATCATTCAGGATACCAGGCAACTGTTCGGCCAAATCCGGCAGTGAGGCAAGATCCGTGACTGACCCAGCCTCCACAGACTCAAGTCCCCCGGCTTCCCATTCAAAGGACTCCCCTCATTCTGCAGAAGCCAGAGTGCCCGAGATTTATCGGGATCAGGGAAGAACTGTGCATTACTTCGGGGATTCGCTGCCAATCCTCGAAAAACTCGGATTCATGTCGGGTAAACCGTCTACTCCAGCCACTGAACACTTGCCGGGAAGAACGCAGCATCCTGTGTATTCGATTTCAAATTCGGAAAAGTACATGTGGAAGTTATGCCGCCGTGGAGGATTCCTGTCCCGGTTCAACCGAAAGACCTACTTTTCCACCCGGCGTTTCGTGGAGGAATTGGTCCTTTCTGATCGATTGCACAGATCAGGGATCCCGTCTTCAAGAGTATTGGCATTTTCGGCAACACGATTGGGGCTCGGTTTCGAAGTCGCCCAAATCATCCAGTTGGAAGAGAATGTCATCTCCATCAGTGACCTGCTGGGAATCAAAAAAACGCCTCCTTCCCAAACCCAGGTTCGTAGCACAGGCGATCTGATCCACCGCTTCCATAGCGCAGGCTTCCTCCATGGGGACCTCAATCTCATGAATATCATGGTTAATGCAGATGCAAAGACCCCGGTCAAATCGCTTCTGGTAGATCTGGATCCGGGCTCTGTACCACCGGGTGCGAACAGAACAGGAAATCTCGCTAGACTGGCCCGTTCCTATGCGAAGATCATCGACAAAGGGGGCACTCGGCTCACAGCCGGTGACCGATTCAGGTTTCTTTACTGCGCAACCGGTGGAGATCGAAACCTGATGAAAGCCGTCCTCAAGCAATGCCTCCCTATTCTTCCGGAAAGCGAACACTCCCGTTGAAACCTGTTATTGGCTCCATCAACTTCCTGAATGCTGACCCTCTCTGTCTAAAACTGGAAGACGTGGATCATCGTTGGGAAGTTCTTCATGACATCCCCAGCAATCTGGCAGCAAAATTGCGCCAGAAGCATCTGGACGTCGCATTGGTTCCTCAGGTGGAAGCTTGCCGATCAGAAGACTACCGGATTCTTCCTGGTCACTGCATCTCCTGTGATGGAGCAGTGGGATCGATTCTTCTCTTTGGTGACACTGAGTGGAAGGACCTGCGCACTGTTTCGGTCGACAAGGCCAGTAATTCTTCAGTGGCACTGCTCTCTGTCTTGAGACATTTGGACGGATTACCTCCTCTGGAAGTCTCTGTTGGCCAATCGGATCTCTCGTCACTTGAATCGGATCACAAATCAGATTCAGTTCTCCTCATTGGAGATCCGGCATTGGAAAATGCCCACTCTCCATTCCCCCGCCATGATCTGGGAACGATGTGGAAGGAGAGGACCGGACTTCCCTTCGTATTTGCGGTGTGGCTGGCTCGACCTTCGATCCCCCAATGGGTAGTGGATTCGATTCATGAATCCGCCAGGCAAGGACTCTCAAACCGTGATTCGATTGCAAAGATCTACTGCCGGGAGAACCCTGGAGTCCTCGATTTGCCTTCCGCCCTGCATTACCTTTATGAAAACATTCGCTATGAACTGGGTGATCCACAGGTCGAGGCTCTGAGAGAGTTCCATCGCTTGCGCTGTGAGCTGGACCCCAACCTCAACCCGCAATGGTCACCCCGATTCCTTTCTGCAGATGAAATCGGTGACAAGTCATGATTGAACTGACAGCCACGGTGATCACCTTCAATGAAGAAGGCAACATCCGTGATTGTCTGGAATCCCTCAGTTGGGTTTCAACCATCATCGTTGTCGATTCCGGATCGACAGACAGAACCGTCGAGATTGCCCGGGAATACACAGATCACGTTCATGTCACCGACTGGCCTGGCCACGTTGAACAAAAGAACAGGGCGATCTCCCTCGCCAAGACGGACTGGATCATCTCCCTCGATGCAGACGAGCGAGTCTCTGAAGAGCTTCGGGAAGAAATCATCCGGAACCTGCAAACCGAGCCTGAGGTTCCGGGTTTTTCAATGCCCAGGAGAACTTGGCACTTGGGTCAATGGATCCGTAACAGTGGCTGGTATCCGGATCGAAAGATTCGGGTTTTCAATCGGCGAAAAGCTCACTGGGCGGGAATGAATCCTCATGATCGAATTTCAATTCAAGGGACTCCCATGAAATTGAAAGGGGACCTGCTCCACTATTCATTCCGCGATCTTCATCATCACATTGAAGGAATGGATTTCTTTACTGGCATTTCGGGCAAGGAAATGGACCTCCATGGAGTGCGAAGTCCACTGCTGGGAATGCTACTCCGTGCTCCGTGGAGATTTTTCAGAATGCTGGTCCTTCAAAAAGGTTATCGGGATGGATTCGCCGGATTCATTCTGGCAGGCCTCGGGATGATCTATGTCTTCCTCAAATATGCTTGCCTCTGGGAGAGACGCCAACTGAAGCGAAGGGGTCTCGATCCAGATTCCCAACCCAGGAATCATCGCGGCCCTGAATGGAAGCCCCCCAGAAAGCTGCCACCTTCACTGGTGAAATCCGGGGGCGACGGGTGAAAATTTTTCACCTGTTTTCAAACTACAAATTCACCGGGCCAGCAGACCTTGCTCTTTTGCTGGCGAAATCTCAGCAACACCTCGGCCACGAGGTCATCTTCTTCAGTGGTACCCCTCCCCATGAATCCCCCAACCACCTTTCCGAGATTGCCACTGAGCGGGGAATAGATGTCCGTTCAGATCTTTTCTTGCCGAAGCATTTTCGATTAAGGCAACTTCTGAATGACTTCAAAATCCTCAAGCAAAAGATCAAAGAAGAAAAGCCGGACTGGATTCATTGCCATCTCCCCAGTGACCACCTCCTGGGTTGCCTGGTAAGAGAAAAGCAATCTCCACCCATCGTCAAAAGCCAATATGATCTGGATCCTGTAAAAAATTTACGCAGTAGATACTGTCGCTCCCGAACAGACCTGTGGATCACGCCCACCCCATCGGCCACACGAAATTTGTGCTCCTGGAAAATCAGTCAAGACCGGATTTTGGAACATCCTCCCATCGTCGACCTCCTTCGCTTCCAACCTGAATCGAAAGAAACCCCGATTACCAAGGACCAGGATTCGATACACATAGGAGTCGTGGCCAGAATGCAACAGCACCGGCGATTCGCTGATTTGATTCGGGGTTTCTCACTTGCAGCAAAGGAAAACACTTCACTGCACCTGCACATACTCGGACGCGGAACCCATCAGGAGGAAGTGGCAAAAGAACCTGCCAGACAAAGCGGCTTTGTCGATCGTATCCACTTCCCGGGATATCTGGAGTCAAAGCTGTACCCCAGACACCTCGCTCAGATGGATATGCTGATCTTTCTGGTTCCGGGTTCGGATGGAACATGTCGTGCCGCCCGGGAAGCCATGGCCAGTGGAGTTCCGGTCATCGCCTCCCACCGTGGCTTGCTGCCTGAACTGATTCCGCCCAAGGCGGGACTTCTCCTCGATAACGATTCCCCCGAAGCCATCTCTCTGGCGATCCTGAAGTTGTCACATGAAACCGGGTTGAGAAGAGACCTCGCCGCCGGTGGACGTGCCCATACCGAGTCTTTTTGCAATGCGGAGACCCTGTCCCAGGCACTCGAATCAGTGCTTCAGGGCAGAATCAGCACTGTTTAGAGAAAATCAGCCCTTTTTCATAGTTTTTCCTACAGATCACCAGCCCATGTGTCGAGGAATCCAATGGGCGGGAAGGACTCGCCCATGGCCCCAGTGGCCTTTAAAGGCCTCTGGCCAAAAACCGAAAGGGTATGGATATGAACAACGTCAACAACGGTCAAATTGCGACCAACAACATTAACAGTGTGATTTTCCCCACGGCTCGCGTCGTCAGTGGTCTCCTGGGCTTCTATGCCCTGTGCACCATTGCCACCAACTACACCGTGACCACCAACTTTGACTTCAACGTGTTCTCCGGAATCGTCGCCATGGCAATGGTGATCTGCTTCTCGGTTTGCACTGCAAGTATGTGGAAGAACGGCTTCCAGGTCTTCTCCGGCAACGTCGACAATGTTGTCGAGGCCAACACCTTCTGGAACAAGCTTGCCAATGGCTTCATTGTTTCCTGTGTGGTCTTTACCGCTGGTGCCTTCATCAATAGTGCCGGCAGCTCCAACATCGTCAGCGCCCTGACCCCGGCCTTTTTCCCCTTCTTTATTGGCATGTGCGCCTACTACACCTGCAAGACGGTTGCAGCCGCTTGTGCCACGACTGCCACGGAGTGCACCGTCAGTAACAACGCTGATACTGTGGTGGCTAACAGCGTAAAAAGTGTCATGTCTGACATGAATGTCATTCAAGATACAAATGCAAAGACCTACACCTCCTGAATCGATACAGATTACACTTCGTAAACTACAAGCCTGTGGAGACTTATAAGTCTCCGCAGGCTTTTTTCATGTCGTGAGGGCATACAGGCCAACCCATGGGCGAATAACTTCATGAGGCCATGTGATTTACAATGGTTGAATCACCGACTTTGTAATCCTATTCTTGTGTCGTGACTGTTTTATTAACCCGCCTGATCGTTCAGGCAGGACATTTTGATTTATCTCTATGGGAGGTGTGTCCCCGGCACCCGTCAAAAGTGCACGTGGATTCTTCCATGGAACATGGATTCCCCTATTTTGCCCGGGAGAAGTTATGTCTCAGCTCCTTCGTCATCGCCTTGCCACTTTGCTACTGGCGATTTTTGTATTGGTAACCGGTGTCATTTGCAGCGACGTCACAGTTGCTGGCGATGCTGTCTTCGTGGATACCGCTCAAATCAAGGTTTACGGTGCGCGATCCAACTCAAATCTGGGTAAATCCGTATCCGGTGCCGGTGACGTCAACATCGACGGCTACAAAGACACCATTCTTGGTGCACCGGAAAATGACAACACATCGGATGGTCGCAGGGGTCATGCCTACATCGTATTGGGTTCCCCCAATATCGAGACTGAAATCGACCTGAAAAACCCGACACCGGGTACCACGATTAAAATCGTCGGTTCACATGCGGGAGACCTTCTCGGTTACTCCGTGTCCGACGCAGGTGACGTCAACGGTGACGGTATCTCTGACTTCCTGATCGGAGCCCCCAACTCTTATGGCAGCGGTGGATCGGATGAGGACGGCAATGGACGTGCTTACCTGATCTATGGTTCTGCCAACCTTCCCTCTGTCATCCACGTTGGATCACTGGGCAGCCTGGGTGTCACCTTTATTGGTGGACAGGAATCGGGTCACTTTGGCTACTCTGTCAGTGGTGCGGGTGACTTCAACTCCGATGGATATGCCGATCTCCTGATCGGTGCTCCAGACGAGGAGCATGGATCTTCCAACAGCGGTGCCGCCTACCTCATCTACGGGGGCATGCTCTCTGGGACCATCGATCTGAAATTCGGTCACTCTTCTGTGACTCGCTTCAAAACCGGTGGCAACAGCGACAATGTCGGTCATTCCGTTGCTGATCTCGAAGACTTCGATGGTGATGGTCACGATGACATCGCGATCACAGCCATGCGTCATCCCGACGATGGTGGTGTTAACGCCGGACGGGTCTGGGTGGTTTATGGTGGAATGTCCACAGGATCCAACGTCAACCTGAACAATCTCTCGGACTACGGCCTTTCAGGCACAAAAATCCGCGTTCCCGATGGAGACCATGAGCTGGGTCAGTCTGTCGCTGGAGCCGGTGATGCCGACAACGACGGTGATTCCGAGATTTTGATCAGCCGTTCCCTTCACGATCAGGACCCCACCACTCTGCAGACGATTGCCTACCTGGTGCGCGGATCTTCTGATCGCCCGGCAACGATTCACCTCGGTCAGGGTGGACCCGGCATTACTGCCTACAAAACCCTCTTCGACAATGATGAAGATGGCCAGACGGTTCACGGTATCCATGACCACTCTGGAGATGGCCTCGACGATCACATCGTTGGCATCCCGAGAACCGTGATTCTTGAGCAGGAAAAAGGCAGCGCCCACCGCGTCAATGGTGGACAGGATCTTGGAGCCAATGAAGTCCTCGATCTTCACCAGCAAGAAGGCAGAGCCTATCTGGGAGTCCATGACAACCAGTCCGTGGGACGTTCCGTGGGTGGAGCAGGAGATATCAACGACGACCGTGCCAACGACCTCGTCATCGGTGCTCCCGGTGCCAGTCCTTACGGTCGTTTCCGTGCCGGTGTTGCCTACTTCTTCCTCGGCAAGGAACTGCGTTCTCCGAATCAGGTTCAAACCAGTGCCGTCGGTCAGGTTGTGACCGTCACCTGGAACAACCGTGCCGTATACGACACAGTTGAGTTGTTCCGTGATGGCATGCTGTTGGCCACACTCCCCGGTGATACTGAAACCTACACCGACTCAAATGTGGCCTACGGGGATCACACCTACAGAGTCCGCGGAAATCGCAGGCATATCACGACCGTCAAGAGGTCGAGCATGATTCGTGTACTGACGCCGATTTCCAACTTCGAGTGCACCTCTCAGGGTCGCAATGTGACCCTCGAGTGGCATAACAACGACAACTACTCTTCCACGGATGTCTATCGTGATGGAAACCTGATTGCGACCACTCCGGGTGGCGCACAGTCCTACTCTGATATCGACGTTTCGTATGGCCCCCACACCTACACTCTCGTATCTCGTGGAGACCGTAGCGAAACCTTGCCGACCCACTGCATGATCAATGTCTTGCAGCCCCCCTACCTGCCCAGCTGTTTTGCTGAGCCGAACCCGGTCAGCAATGATGTCGAAGCCACCATTAACTGGACCAATGGCCCTGACACGATTTATGAAAACATCCGTATTTTCCGCGACGATCAGCTTCGGGCCACGATCTCCGGAACAGCGGTCACCTACACGGAAGTGCTACCCGAGCCGGGAACCTACACCTACTCAGTGCAGGGTGTTGATGATTCTGGACGTGCACTCAGTGACAAGATCTATTGTGAAGTCGTCGATCCGATCGCACCGAAAGCTTTGGAGTGCAGCTCCATCGGTCAGATCGCATTCTTCAACTGGGTCAATACCGATGCTTACGACACGATCATCATTGAGTTTGGACCTGCAGATGGTTCTCAACCTCCGGTAAATCTGGCCACTCTTTCCGGTAACACCCAGTCCTACCAGACAACTGTTGCTGCCCCGGGTGAGTACACCGTGTGTATTCGCGGTGAAAGCCTGATGGATCCCAACTCGCCGAACTTCGGCCAGTCCAGCCGGATCTGCTGCACCCTTTCCGTTCCCTACCCACTGGCAAACCTGACTTCGTCAGCCCAGGGTCAAGTCGTGAATCTGGAATGGGAAAATGGCGGTGAGTATGACACCATCGAAATCCTTCGCGATGGCCTCTTCCTTGCAAGCATCAGTGGTCACCTGACCAACTACACTGACAACGCAGTTCCTTTCGGACTCAGGGAGTACACTCTGCGAGCCAAGCTGCGTCAGGGTGTGACCGACGATATCAGCACCTCTATTACGGTGCTGCGTTCTCCCGAGAACTTCACCTGCCGTGGTGAAGCAGATCAGGTTCGCCTGAACTGGACCAACCCCCTTCCCAGTTACAGCGATATCGACATTTACAGGGATGGGCAGTACCTGACGAGCGTCTCCGGTGACGATATGGAGTACATCGATGCTCCTCTGAGCCCGGGATCCTTCAGCTACTCCATCAAGGCACGCCTTGGAAGCAGCACCAGTGATTCTTCCGATTGCGATACGGTGATTCCTGAGCCGATCAACACGGTGGGAACTGGACTTCTGAATGGTCGCAACGTACTGATCACATGGGCCAACCCGGTGACGGAAGCCACTTCGGTGCGCCTCTTCCGCGATGGCAATGAGATTGCTTCGCTTCCGCCGACCACCACTGCATTCCTTGATCCGGATCTTCTGGTCGGAACCTACACCTACTGTGTGCGGGCAGAGATTGATGATAACTACAGCAGTCTTTCCTGTGCAGATGCTATCGTCCCGGCTCCGCCGACTGACATCACCTGCACTGTGGACAATGCTGTGACCACGGTCACTTGGACCAACGGTGAACTCTACGACAACATCATCATCATGCGTGATGGTGGAACCATCGAAGAAGAGATCTCCGGTGACGCCAGTTCTTACACAGACAGCAACCCGGGCCCCGGGCCTCACCTTTACCAGGTCTTCGGACGCATTGGAGATTTCGTCTCCGAGAGTCTCGACTGCCAGGTCACCGTGCCTTACCCGCCGGCGCAGCTGGTCTGCACCCTGGCCAATGGAACCGATTCGGTCCTGACGTGGATCAACACCGAACCTTCCACCAACATTCTGATTTACAGGGATGGAACCCAGATTGCTGAAGTAGCCCCGGATGCCGGTGGTTACACGGATGCGGGCGTTGCTCCGGCCACCTACACCTATTGCGTGGTTAACGTCTATGCCCATGCTCCGGGCTCCAAGACCAGTGCACCGACCTGCTGCGACCTGATTGTTCCGGCACCGCCGACCAATCTCACCTGCCTCTCCGTTTCCGGAGACGTGGAGTTGGCATGGGTCAACAATGATGCTTACGAAACCCTGACCCTGCTTCGTGATGGCAACGTCATTGCAGAGTTGGAGGGAACCAGCACCTCGTACACCGATCCGCTGGTCACTCCGGGGAATCACATGTACTCCATTGCCGGAACGATTCTGGGGAATACCTCCACTTACGATTCCTGCATGGAAGATGTGCCTGCTGCGATTACGGATCTCTCCTTGAGCTCCTTCGCTGATACCGTGACTCTCAACTGGAGTCACAGTGGACCCGGCGACGAAGTGGTCATCGCCCGTGACGGCACCGTGATCGCCACTTTGAGCAGTGCCGAGACCACTTACACCGATACGGGCCTTGCTGCCGGTGATTACGAGTACTGCCTGACGATGACCATCGGTGACGGTACCAGCCCCACTGTTTGCGGTTTCATTCACGTTCTCGCAAACCCGAGTGATCTCAGCTGCGTCTCCGCTGCCGGCTTCGTCAATCTTTCATGGACCAACAACGACGTTTACGACAATCTGGTCGTCGAGCGCGATGGAACCTTGCTGGCGATCCTCTCCGGAACAGACACCAGCTACACCGACGGCAGCGCCGCGGTGGGCCTGCGTTCCTACACCCTCCGTGGTGAGACCTCGACCAGCATCAGTGGCAATGACAGCTGCACCGTCGACCACTTCCTTACGGCACCGGGTAACCTCAGTTGCTCCGTAACTGCCGGAGAAGCCGACCTGTCGTGGACCAATGGTGACACCTACGAAAGCATCGTCGTCAGCCGCGATGGCACCCTTCTCGAGATTCTTCCGGGAGATGCCACCAGCTACCATGATGCCACTATCGTTTATGGATCCCGTTCCTACTCCCTGGTGGCAACCGGTGGCAGTATCGAAAGCGATCCGACCAGCTGTGGCCTCGAAGTTCCGGCCATGCCGATGGACCTCGCCTCCAGCACCCTCGACGACACCGTCACCCTGACCTGGACCCTTGCGGCACCGGGTGAGGCTCAGACAGTGACACGCGATGGAGCTGTCATCGCCACCATCGGTGGTGGAATGACGATGTTCACCGACACCCCGGGACCGGGAACCTACGAGTACTGCGTGACCAACTCCATCGGCGGCAATACCAGTGCCACTGCGTGTACCGCTGCCAGAGTGCTCGCCAACATGACCGGTTTCTCCTGCAGCTCCGCTGCCGGTCTGGTCACCATCACCTGGACCAACAACGACACCTACGGTGCCCTGTTGCTGGAGCGGGACGGCGAAAAACTGGCCAGCCTCAATGGTGATACCAGTTCCTACGTCGATACCACTGCAGATACCGGCAACCACACTTACGAGTTGACCGCTTCTGTGGAGACGGAGAACACCACCAGTGGAACCTCCACCTGCACCGTGCTTCACGAGTTGGCTCCGGTCTCCGACCTGGCCTGCTCCGTCACCGCCGGTGAAGTCGATCTTTCCTGGAACGTCAACGACACCTACGAGTCGATCAGCCTGAGCCGTGACGGTGAGTTCCTCGCCCTTCTCTCCGGAGATGCGACCTCTTACCACGATGCGGACGCGCTGGCCTTTGGTGCTCACACCTACTCTCTGGTGGCCGCCGCCGGCTCCATCGAAAGTGATGCGACCAGTTGCACCGTCGATGTTCCTTCCACTCCGGAGAATCTGGTTTGCACCCTTTCAAATGGTGCTCAGGTTCAGTTGAGCTGGGATCTTCCCGCTGCCGGCAGTTCCGTCAGCATCTTCCGGGATGGTGCCCTGATCGACTCCCTGGGTGGATCAGCCACGAGCTACACCGATACCCCGGGATCAGGTGTCTACACCTACTCGGTGGTCAACAACAGTGCCGACGGTACTTCACCGGCGACTTCCTGTGACATCGTCGTTCCGGTACCGCTGTCTGGCCTCGGTTGCACGACCATCGGTGACGGCAACATCCTCACGTGGACCAATGGTGAGACTTACGACTCCATTGCCGTCTTCCGCAATGGTGAAAAGATCGGTGCCGCCAATGGAGGAACCGAGTCCTTCACCGACTTCCCGCTGGATGCCGGAACCTACGACTACGATCTGATCGCCAGCATCGGTAACTCCGATACGGCTCCGGTCTCTTGCTCTGTCACGATCCTGCCGCCGCCGATCAACCTTGCGTGTACTTTCTACGGTGCACCGATCAACCTGAACTGGGTCAACACAGCCAACTACACGACGATTCACATCGAGCGTAATGGCGTACTTCTGGCCTCGATTTCCGGCAATGCCACCCAGTACCAGGACATCGTTCCGGTGGAGGGTGACTACAGCTACGTGATCTATGGTGAGCATGCCGACGGTGTCACCACCTCGACCACCTGCTCCGGATACGTCAAGCGCTTCCTCAGGGGTGATGCCAACAGCGACACCAACTGTGATATCGCTGACGGTATCTGGGTCCTGAACTGGCTCTTTATCGGAGGACAGGAGCCGACCTGTTACGACTCCGCGGACTTCGACGATAACGGACTCGTCACCATTGGCGATGCCATGCTGATGATCTTCTACTACTTGCACGCTGAAGGTATGCCGAGCATGCCTCCCCCGAACAACTACCCGGAGCCGGGTCTCGACCCGACCGACGACACTCTCGACTGTATTGATTCGCCCTACTAGGCCTTCATCCCGTTGAGATCTTGTCAAATCCCCCCGCCGTATTGAGACGGCGGGGGGATTTTTTTTGCGTCCTCCACCGGTTCAATCCAACCTATCGGGGTGCCGGATTCCGGCTCTCGGGTTATGCTTGTTTACATGGGCAGAGCATGGCCAGCAGGTCTCCCCTGACCCCCAGTCAAAACCACGAACAGGACCACGAAACTTCGTCTGCAACTGGATTGAAAGCGGCAAATGATCACCGGAACTGGCATACCGACTGGAACGGAAGAACGAGCACCGGGATCCTATGGACCCGTCTGCTCCCAGTGTCCCGTTCGCTCCGGTTGCCTCAAAATCTGTGATCTGGTCGAAAATGTGATCCCCAGCATGGAGAAAGGGCGGGTCGACGCCGAGGACCTCCCTCGCCTGTATATGGGGATACGTACCGTGAATGTCCTCCTCGAAAACACCCACCTGCTGACTGACCGGCAGCAGCAAGTTGTCCAGCTTTACTATCGTGAAGCGATGCAGCAGCAGGAAATTGCCCAACGCCTGAAAGTCACACAACAGGCTGTGGCGGATGCCCTGGTCCGTGCCCGTCGGGCTGTGGGAAAACACTTTGGCAACCGCGAACTCGCCCGCAACTCCCGCTCTGGAACCTGATCTGGCGACTATTTCAGGTTAATGACCTGATTTCGGCAAGTTTTCCCTGAGTTCAGGCAAACCCCCCACTCACCTCCTGTGCCGATTGACACCGGTCCTTCCCCGGCTAGAATTAAAGATCGGTACCACTGTCAGAGTGAGCAAAGTGATTCTCAGGTCTTGAGTCTCCCCATTTTTGGCCCGGTGTCTTCTTTTCAGGGAAGATCATTCGTCTCCATTGGGGAAACATAATTCAGACCCGGTTCCGGTAACCAACCTGCGGAGAATCCGGTTCGCTTCAGACTGTATTCACCATTTTTCGTCGGGTGAGCCCAATCCCGACCTTTTCCGCTCCGAACCCCGGTGGTTCGCATGCGGGGCCTCCCATGAGGTAATTCTCGAGGAAAGAGTGTTCACATGTTGCACACCAAAGATTCGATTATCGGTCTTCGATCTTCCGAATTTGCGACCTTGAACCGTTGGCTACTGCTGGCGCTGATCCTGATCGTCGGTTCGGTGCAAAACCAGGCCTCGGCACAGGTTTTCTGTGATCCTGCCAATCCGACTTACGGAACCTGCTTTCTGCAGACAGGTACATTCAGCGGTGACCTTCCCTTTGCGGTAACCCTGAACCCTGCCACCAACGATCTTTTCGTGGCGGATTATCTCAGTGGTGTTTTCTACCGCTACAACGCACTCGACCTTGCCGCAGCGTCAGAAAACTTGCCCTGCCCCAAAGGTCCTGCCACCTACCTCGGGATGGCTTATTCTGTACTCGACAGCAACCTCTACTGGATCGTCAATGATCAGGGAAGCCTGTTGCTGGTGGTCTCCAGCCTTGGAGGAAGTTTCATCTCTGAAACCGAGTTGACTCCTCCTTCGGGAACGACAGCCCTCTCAGGACTGGCCTGGTTCCCGTCATCAAATTCTCTTTGGACCAATGACTTTGAAAATGATCAGTACCTCGAGATGAACATGGACGGTTCCTTCACCGGAAACTCCTTCGCAAATCCCCAATCTTCGGGAACTGCGGGAGCCTTTGGATTGGGACTTTCGGTCGCTCAGGACATCCTCACTTTTGAGTTCTTCTTTGACCTCCCGGTCGGCCCACCTTCTGCAAATCGCACAAGCCTGGTCGAGCGAGTCAATTCGAACGGTGAATCCCAGGGTCTTTCATTCCCGCTGGCCAGCATCAACAACCTGAGTGGCTGGATCACCGGAATCGCCTGGGCTCCCCAGGGCTCTGCAGCGGAATCCCCCAGCAACTACATCCT
>JACETR010000021.1 GCA_013911165.1 Planctomycetota bacterium
CCCGACCTTCACTTGAAGGGTAACCCGCACTACAACCTGTCGCCTGTTCGAGGGCGGCAGATCGTTGCCAACATCATCGAAGGCCTGAGCAATAAATGCCCTCAGTACAACGAAGAATTCAAAAAGCGAGGTGCGGAGTACCTTCAGCAACTGGATCAAAAAATCTCGGATTGGAAAACTCGACTGGCACCGTTCAAGGGTGCAGGATTCATCGAGTACCACCCCACCTGGAGTTACTTCGCCAAGGATTTCGATTTGCAAATCGTCGATCGAATCGAGGCAAAGGCGGGGGTCACACCTCACGCGACCCGATTGGCCGAGGTCACTGAAAAAGCCCAACAAAACAATGTCGGCTTGATTATCGTGAGACCCGTCAATCGGGATCTGGCGCGCAAGATCGCCGCCAACTGTGATGCAAAAATCGCCATTTTGCCCCATCACAGTTCTGTAAAAGGAAACCTGAAGGGTTATATTCCCTTCATGGAACACATCGTCAGTACTTTCGAAAAGAACCTCAAAGTTGAGCAACGTTGAGTTTCACCTCGAGGATCTGGTGATCGGCCACGGTGATCACACCGTGGCCGGTCCCTGGAGCTTCTCCGTTTCCGCGGGGGGGCTCAATGTCATGCGTGGCCCCAATGGCTGCGGCAAATCCACATTTGCCCGTACCTTGCTCAATCTGATTCCCGCCCTCTCCGGGAAGGTTCGGTGGAACATCCAGCCCCACTGTCGCTGGGTTCCCCAACAGCTGCCCCTCACCGAAGATTATCCCGTTTCCGTCTTTGACATCGTCGAGTTGGGAATGTGGGACACCCCCGATACGGGTTCACCCCTGTGGGGATTGAGGCCGGGCAAATCGCAGGACAAACCTGCGAAACAGATCGTCTCTGAAATGCTCACCCGGGTCGGTCTGAACGGAATGGAGAACCGCCGATTTGCGCGATTGTCCGGGGGTGAACAGCGAAGAGCGCTGATCGCACGGGCCCTCGTCGCCGATGCCAACTGCATCGTTCTCGATGAACCGATGAATGGTGTCGATCAGGAGGGCAGGGAATCACTGGGGAAACTGGTGACAGATCTTGCTGAAAACTCGGAAATCCTGTTTCTGGTCATCACTCATGATTCCAGCTGGATCCCCGTCCAGCCACGTTGCTATCTCGATCTTTCAGCAACGGGAGAGATCTCATTGGAGCCACGCTCATGAGTAGTCTGATCGAAGCCTGGGAACTTTCGACCGGACTCTTTCGCGATGGCTTTTTCTCGCTGTTGGCTGCGGCATTCGTGCTTCCGGCGATCGGGACCCTCCTCGTCTTGAGAAAAATGCCCTTCGTTGCCGTTGCGGTTCCCGGCATCGCCGGATCGGGAGTCGCTTTCGCCTACTTCATCTGGCCGACCATCTTTGCCATGGCCTATGAAACGATGGATCCGCCCCACACTTTTTTCCAAAACCTCTGCGCCTTTCTGTTTCTGGCCCTCGGCCTTTACTGGCTCTCTTCCAGAGGTTCCCGTGAGCGGATTGAAAGTGGCGCGGCCCTGCTCTTCGTCATCAGCCTCGCACTTGCGGAGATTCTTCTTCTGGACAGTATCTATGATGAGTTTTCCCACCGTTGGCTGCATCATGGACACGTCCTCTCGATTTTGGAAGACGGCAGAAACCGGGTCATCGCGACCTGCCTGATTCTCGCTACGATCGGCATCTACTATCGACGTGAGCTTTGGCTGACGGCGATCGACCGGGAACAGGCGGCCCTGTCCGGACTTCCGGAAAGACGTTGGCTTCTGATTCATTTGTCTCTGGCAGGAATTGCCAGTGGCATGATCGTTCCTGAAATCGGCCCCCAGGCGGTTCTCGGATTGTTGCTGATCCCTGCGACCATCAGCTTCCCGGCAGCAAGATCCCTTTCAGGATACGCGTGGACCTGTTCGGTGATCGGGGTCGTCAGCACCCTGCTGACCTTCTGGCTCTCCATCGTCAGGGACTGGCCCATCTCACCGGCACTGCTGGTGGTTCTCGCCATCGTCAGCCTGATTCACCGGGTCATCAAACAGCGGATCTGGAAAAAATCACCTTCCGCGTGACTTCCCTTTTCCAGGTTTCCTGCTTCGCCCTGCCGGCTTCTTTCGCGCAGGACTCCCTTTCGAACCCTTCTGGATCCGATCATGGGGAATCAACGCTCCTTCATGATTGCCGATCAGGTCGGTACGGCCCGTATCCTGGAGCAGTTCTTTGACCAGAGGAGCATTCTCCGGCTTCCACCACTGAAGCATGGCGCGCTGCTTGCGCTTGTTGCGCATCTTGTTTTCGACGAAGACTTCCTTCATCCGTGTCGGATCGAGCCCGGTCCACCACATACAGGTGGCCGGAGTTCCCGGAGTCGGAATGAAGTCCTGAACCTGCTGGGGACGCAGACGACGTGCCTGCAGGAACTCGGCGATGTCGACTGCGGCAGACTGCTCACAACCCGGGTGACTGGAAAGGAAATAAGGCACCAGGTACTGCTCCTTGCCCGCCTTGTGACTCGCTTCCTGGAATCGCTCCTCGAATTCGAGGTACGTGTCCATTCCCGGCTTCTTCATCAGTTTCAGGGTGTCATCATCGATGTGTTCCGGAGCCACCTTGAGATGTCCTCCGACATGATGAGCAGCCAGATCGTCGATGTATTCCTGATCGAGATTGGCCAGATCCATACGCACACCGGAAGCGACGTGCACCATCTTCACTCCATCCGAGTCTCGTACCTTTTGCATCAACTGCTTCACCGGACCATGGTCGGTGCCCAGCAATTTGCAGATGGTCGGATGAACACAGGATGGGCGGCGACAGCGTGCCTCAATCTCGGGGCGGGTACAGCGCATGCGATACATGTTCGCGGTGGGTCCACCCAGATCACTGATGACCCCCTTGTAGCCCTGTAGCCGATTCAGATCCTCGACCTCCTGTAGAACACTCTCTTCACTACGGGAAGAAACGGCACGCCCCTGGTGTTCCGTGATGGCGCAGAAAGTACAGCCGCCAAAACAGCCACGCATGATGTTGATGGAAAACTTGACCGTCTCATGGGCGGGGATCGTTTCATCGCCGTAACTCGGGTGGGGCTCCTTGTTATAGGGCAGAGAGAAAACCCGATCGAGCTCGTCTGTTTCCAAAGCCTTCATCGGCCGATTGACGACCAAAGTATGATCCCCGTGACGCTGAACCAGAATCGGTGCAGAGTCCGGATTCTGCTCGCGATGAAAAAGGTGCTGGGCACGGGCAAAGCGCTCTTTGCTGACGTCATCGTGTCCACGGATCTCATCGTAAGACGGCAACTCCAGGATCGAATCGGTGAAATCACCGGTTTGTTCCCACCACGGCGTCCCCTGCTGCCAGTTTTTTTCCGGATAAAAATGAGGGCGACCATGCTTGCCGATCGCATAGGCCGTTCCGGGGATGTCGTGAATCTCTTCGATCTTCTCGCCGGCCTGAAGGCGATCGATGATCCCCAGCAAAGCTTTTTCACCCATGCCATAAACGGCGAGATCAACACGGGCATCGAGAATCAGCGAACGCTTGACCTTTTCATGCCAGTAATCGACATGAGCCATCCGCCGCATCGAAACTTCCACACCCCCTGCAATGATGGGAACCCCCTTGAAGGCTTCCCGGCAACGCTGGGAGTAGACGATGGTCGCTCCGTCCGGACGCAGGCCTGAACGCCCTCCCGGAGAATACTGATCATCGGAGCGGGGCTTCTTGTGTGCCGTGTAATGATTGAGATGGGAATCGAGGTTTCCTGCAGAAATCAGCCAGGCGATTCTCGGTGCTCCAAATACCTTGAACGGTTCTGCACTTTTCCAGTCCGGCTGGGGAAGAATCGCCACACGATGTCCCCTTGCCTCGAGCAGGCGGGCAATCACCGCATTGGCAAAGGAAGGATGATCGACGTAGGCATCCCCACTGACGAGCACAAAATCGAGTCCGTGAATGGCGGGATCATGATCCGATTCATTCTCGGGAAGCCAACCTCGGTCGATGCATTCCTGACGAGTCATCGGCAAATAGGGGGAGACATCCTTGCGCTGGGCCACTTGGGAAGAGGCTGCGGATTTCTGGGCCATGTGTTTCTGGGCCATGTGACCTCCAGTGCACGTTCATTGGTGCACTTTGCTGTGCCCTGTTCCGGGGAGCCGAAGCCTGCCGAAGAGAGCCGGTTCAATGCCTCCATGACCCGTAGTGGTGAATCCTGTCCACCGGGGCTGAGACCTGCATTGTGAAGGATAGCGATTTCCCGGCAAAACATCGAGCACCACTGGACATTCTGTGGAGGTTGGCGAACATCGCACCTGAACAGGCCTCCAGCTTCAAATCCCAGAGGAGTAGACCTTTGTCTCATGCGGAATGGACAGCTCAGGAAGATCAGCGTGCGTTGCAGGCGGAAGTCCGCGGGCAACTGCAGATCTCTCACCGAAGAGCCAAGGAAATCATCCTCCGTGGTGGGGTTTCCGTGGATGGCCATTCCGTCACCGATCCGGGATTTCGGGTCAAGTCAGGTCAAAAACTCAGTGCACAAGAGGATGCTCCACGCAGACGGACGGTTCACCGCCAAAGGGTGACGGAAGGACTGGAGATCCTGCACCAGGACCGACAGATCATCGTTGTGCAAAAACCCGCCGGTTTGCTAACCGTCGCCACCGAAGATGGTGAAAACGAGATCACTCTCCAATCAGAACTCTATCACCGTCTGAGGAAAGAAGGTGGCAAGAACCCGCCCCTCTTCATCGTTCAACGACTCGATCTGGAAACCAGTGGAGTTCTCGTTGTTGCCCGTACTGCCGAAGCTCGGGACAACATCAAGCGTCAGTTGTTGAACAACAAATTCCGTCGCAGATATCTGGCCATCTGTCAGGGGAACCCGCCCACCGACTCCGGAACCTGTCAACTCCCGCTTCATACCGACAAGCGTCACCGCAAAGTACGGATCGCTCGTCCAAATGATCCCTGTAAATCAGCGGTCACTCACTGGAAGATTCTCGAACGCTGGAATGATCACTGCCTGATTGAAGCCCATCTCGAGACAGGCCGTCGCAACCAGATCAGGGTTCATCTTGCACACCTCGGAATGCCTCTGATCGGTGATGACAAATACG
The DNA here is from genome assembly GCA_013911165.1 of Planctomycetota bacterium. Lineage (GTDB taxonomy): Bacteria > Planctomycetota > UBA8108 > UBA1146 > UBA1146 > UBA12191. Next base: position 5,128 of record JACETR010000021.1, read on the forward strand.
GGGTCAAATCACCGTGGATTCAACGCACCGCACTTCATGCCGAATCGCTTTCACTTCAGCATCCCCTGAGCGGAGAAAACCTGAGTTTTCAGGTTGCCCCCTCACAAGACTTTGAAGAGTGCCTGAAAGCTCTCAAAGCGAACCAGTAACAGATCAGCCGGTTCTGGGAAAACGGATGGTTCTGAAGGTCAGATTGATACGGCCACCCGGAGCATTTCTCCCCCGTCGACGCGGGATTTCATGTTGCCAGTTCTCTTGGGTTACCCCCTCCATCAACAACAGGGACCCGGGCTCGAGATGAATCTTTACCGTCGGCAGGTCTTTCTGAAAACGATGACGGAATCGGATGTCGCGACCGCAGCCGAGACTGATCGAAGCGATACAGGGTTGTGGTCCCAGTTCCTTTTCATCGTCACTGTGCCAACCCATCGCGTCTTCCCCGTCTCTGTACCAATTTCCCAGAACTGAATTGAAGGTCAGATCAGATCGATGACGAATCAGCTGCTGGCGTATCTCTTCCAGAGCAGGAGTCCATGGACACGGTTCCAGTTCTGTTCCTGAATACCCGTAACGGGCACCGGGATCACCATGCCAGGCTTCGAGACGTGGAATGACATGCTCTCTGCCATAAAGTTTGATCTGCCCCTGACTCCATTCGAGCTCCGAGGTCAACTTTTCGTAAAGGCTCTGCTGGAGGTCGACATCAAAAAAAGACGGGATGTACTCCAACGTTGCATCGGGGAGATCGATCTTTCCAGCGGGAGTGTCACCACAGGAGAAAAGGTCAGGAGTACCGGGCATCACCCATCCCAACGACGCAGGATGCGGACCTTCAAATATTCTGATTCAGGGAATCTCAGTGAAACGGGGTGGTCATCTCCGGCACCGAGTCGCTCCTCCACGATCACCCTGTAGGGAAGATCGAGGGCAGACTGCCTCAGCGTGTCGTCGAACATCTCCGGCTTCAGATGATGACTGCAGGAACAGGTGACCAGTCGCCCACCCGGAGCCAACAGTCTCAACGCCGCCCGATTCAGATCGCGATACCCGCGAATCCCTCCCTGAACCTCTCGCCGGCTTTTGCAGAATGCGGGAGGGTCGAGAATGATCAGGTCAAACTGTCGATTTTCCACTCGCAGGTCACGGACCACATCGAAGACGTTCCCCTGAATCGTTTCCAAGGCGCCATGACCATTCAACTGGCAGATCTCCGTTGCCAATTCGAGAGCGGTCTCCGACTGATCCACGGCAGTGACCGATTCCGCTCCTCCAGCCAGGGCTGAAACGCTGAATCCCCCCTGGTAGCAGCACAGGTCGAGGACCTTCGCACCCTGAGCCAACTCCCGGACCCGCTGGCGAGCGGGCCGCTGATCCAGATACATGCCGGTTTTCTGTCCGGCATAGGGGCGAACCGTGTGCTGGATTCCCCCTTCCTCGATGGTGACCCGTTCCACCGCCTCACCAGCCAGAAGAACGATCTCTTCTCCCAGCCGTTCAAACTTGCGCACGCCCACATCATTGCGGGCGAGCACGCAACGCACCTCAAACAGATCCTGCAGAACCTGGGCGATCAGCGGTGAATGGGCATCCATCCAGGCCGTGGTTGCCTGAATCACATAGACGTCGGCGTAACGATCGATCACCAGACCCGGCAGCAAGTCGGATTCACCATGCACCAATCGACAGCCGGCCAGAGGCTCCGACTGCAGCGACCTCAATTCGGAAGCGCGGTGAATGCGGTGGCGCAAGAATTCTTCCGGGCTCGGAACCTCTTCTGCATCCCATGGGCCGCAAAGACGAAGTGCAATCTTTGAACGCGTTGAAGCAACTCCCAATCCCAGATCATGACCTTCGTCATCCCGAATTCGAACCAGCATCCCCGGATCAAATCGCGGGTCCTCCAGCTCCCCGTTTCTCAGATCATCCCGATAGAGCCATGGATGACCCCGACGGGCCAACCGGGCCGCACGCTTGCGAAGTTCAATGAGAGGGACAAAGGGAGTTCGGGTCATGGTGATAGTTTCAGGGTCTCAGGGGGTAAATTTTTTCGTCAAACCGGAGAAGGCCTTTTCGATATCTGCTCCAAGCGCAGAATCCATCGTCATGCTGAGCCACCCTCCCAGAGGAGGGTCCATCTTTCCGCTCATCTTCCATGTCACCGTGGTCCCACCCTTGTTGGCCTGGAGATCGATCACTCCATCCATCGGTGGAAAGCCCTCAAACTTCATCACGTAGACGATGCCGCGACCGGGTTCAGCGCTGGTAATCTCAAGAGTTCCCTTGCCCGCCTTCTCCCCGGTCCAGCGCGAACGAAACCCCACTCCCGGCTCACCCTCATAGGTATAGACCAGGGTGGGATCCAGCTGGGAATTCCAGGGGGTCCATTCGGGCCAGACTCTCAGGTCGACGACACTCTCATGAATTGCCTCGGCGTCCGCAGCGATAAAGACGGTTCTCTGAACCGAGTAGTCGCCGGGCAATGCAAAGCCGATCAGCAACAGAAAGATCGGGGTCAGCATGAGTGCCAGAATGATCTTCTTCATCGTTGAAAAGCCCTTCGAGCCCTTTGCCGTCGGGGGTGCCTTTTCGTCTGTCATTCTTGCCCTTTCTGTTCAGTTTCACTTCCGAGCACGTGGACTGGCCCCTGTTCAGGGCACCGATCCCAGCGGATAATGTAATGTACATCTTATACGGGGCTTAGCACTCAATCCGGTGCTCCCCAAAGCCGTGTTTCAGCAGATGTGACGGAAGATCATGGGCCTGAATCTCTTTTTCTCTCTCAGTCTCTGGCTGACGGGTACCCCAGAGGCTGCGGATCCCGCGTCCCAGTGGGCTCCTGCCTTCCCCGAAGTGGTCGTCGCCGGTTTTGAAGCCCACTGTTATCGCTGCCATTCGGGAGAGCAGGTCAAGGGTGGATTCGACCTCGAGATCGTCGTCGAGGATGGGGCAAAGGGTGACCCCGCAGACTGGCAAACACTGATCAATGTCCTGAGTACGGGAGAGATGCCACCCGCCGATGAAGAAGGGCCCGATCCCCATCAACGGCAGGTAGTCATCGATGCTCTGGATGCCTGGCAACGACATCAGCTCTCCCTCATGCCCGAGTCTGCCGGCTCAGTTCCGCCCCGTCGCCTCAGCCGCACTGAACTGAAAAGAACACTCAAGGATCTGACCGGAGTGGAGATCGATGTCGATCGTCATCTTCCCGCCGATGCCTCCAGTGCCGGTTTCGACAATCAGGGCGGACATCTGTCTCCCGGCTTTGTCGAACAGCTGTTCCGCATCGGTGAAGAGGTCGCTCTTGCCGCCGTGATCTCACCGGAGGATGAAGGGATCCCTCGCAGAGATTATTTTGCCGCCGAACTGGAGGCTTCCGGGGGTAATCGCAAAGCCGGTGATCACATCCATTTCTTCAGCCGAGGCTCCGCCTCCACCGATTACCTTTTCCCCAAACGGGGGACCTATCGCTTCAGGGTACAGGGCTGGGGCCAGCAGGCCGGTCCCGACCCGGTCGCTTTCCGACTCGACGTGGGGCCCCAACTCAGAGAGACACTGGTCTTCCCGGAAACCCGTGCCGAACCCGGAGAGCGAATTGTAGAACTGCGTGTCCCGCAAGGGCTGCAGAGTGTTCGACTGACCTTCGTCAACGATTACTACCGACCGGAAGAGCCGGACCCTTCGCAGCGTGATCGCAACGGAGCCATCGTACAGTTGACCATCGAAGGCCCTCTCGAAGGATTGAGTCCGACCCCCTTCCAGAAGTTCGCCCTCCGTGGAGGGGGCAGCCCGAAGCAGAAACTGAAGCGGGGCATGAATCGCTGGCTCCCCCGATTCTGGCGCCAGAAGGTCAGCGCACAGCAGATTCAGAAAATGGTCGACCTGGCAGTCCGTGCCAGCAAGGAGAACAGTCCTGCCGAGGAACTGCTGCGCAGTGCCCTGATCGCTGCCATCGTTTCACCCCGATTCATCCTCCGCACCGAGCCGGATCCCGCCCGACTGAAATCGGGGGAGGTTCGAAAGCTCAACGACTTTGAACTCGCCACCCGTCTCTCCTACTTCCTCTGGGGAACCTGCCCCGATGAAGCTTTGCTGACACTGGCGAAGAAGGGCAAGCTGACCGAACCGGCACAACTGATGGAGGTCACCCGACGCATGCTCAGGGATCCCCGTTCCAGAGTGCTCGCCGAAGATTTCGCCACCCAATGGCTGCGAATCCGCGATCTCAGAGAACGTGCCCCCGATCGCAAAATCTTCCCCGGATTCCGCAACGTTCTCCTCGATGACATGCAGAAGGAAACGGTTCTCTTCTTTGATCACATCCTGCGTGAAAACCGTCCGGTTCGAGAACTGCTCACCGCTGATTACTCGTTCCTCAACGGCAGGCTCGCGCGTCATTACGGGCTCCCCGGTCAGCGGGGCAACGCCCATCAGAAGGTTCAGATCAATACTCCGCGAGGGGGAGGGCTGATCTCCCATGGCAGTGTGTTGCTGGCGAGCAGTACCCGTCAAAGAACGTCACCGGTGTTGAGGGGCAAGTGGGTTCTGGAAGTGCTCCTCGATGATGCTCCCCCCCCGGCACCCCCCGGTGCCGGAAACCTGCCTGCACCAGGAGAATCAGGTTCCGATCTCAGCCTGCGGGAACAGCTGGAAGTTCATCGGCGCGATCCAGCCTGTGCCACCTGTCACCGACGCATGGATGCCATCGGCTTCGCCATGGAGCGTTTCGATGCGGTCGGCCGTTACCGGCAGGGAGTCATCGATACGAAGGGTGAACTGCCCGACGGCACCGAAATAGACGGTCCCGCTGCCTTGAGAGAACTGGTGGAAAAAGAACAGGGATTCCGCCGTTCACTGGTCAGCCATCTGATGACCTTTGGATTGGGGCGGGCCCTTGAATCCGCAGACATTCCCGCCGTCAGTCGCCTGACCCGTGGTCTGAAAGCAGATTCGACTCTTCAGGACCTGATTGAAGCGATCGTTCTCACCGAGGCTTTCCGCAAAAGGGAGATCCCACAGTGACAATTTCCCCTTTGCCTTTTTCGCCCACAGGCGTTTTCATCGGAACTGAAGCGAAGTCTGTTCGCTGGAATGGGATGTCATGAGTCCACACTCTCAACCGATGGGCCGCAGAACTTTCCTGCGCGGGATGGGAACCGCCCTGGCCCTGCCCTGGCTCGAATCCCTGGTGCCCGGGAACTGGATGTCGCAGGCGGTCGCCGCAACGCCCTCCACCTCTCCCCGCAGAACAGCCTTTCTCTTTATCCCCAACGGTGTCCACATGCCCGATTGGCACATCCATGAAAAGGATGGCCAACGCCACTTCTCCTCAAGCCTGAAGCCGCTGGAGAAGGTCTTTGAAGATGTCCTCTTCGTCCGTGGCCTGACCCATCGAAACGCTCAGGCATTGGGAGATGGCCCCGGCGATCATGCACGTTCATCGGCGTGCTTCCTCACCGGCGCTCACCCCTACAAGACTGCCGGTGCAGACATCCGCTCCGGCATCTCCATCGACCAGGTTTTGGCACACAGTAGTGCCGGAGAAACACTGATTCCATCGCTGCAGCTGGGCACCGAAGGGGGACGTCAATCGGGGAATTGTGATTCCGGTTACTCCTGCGCCTACTCTTCGAACATCGCCTGGGCCCAACCGGACCGCCCCATCCCCCACGAGATCCAGCCGCGCCGTGTTTTTGAACGACTCTTTCTCAAGGGGCCGGCAGGTGAAACCGCCGCCGCTCGCCAGATCCGCATCCAGCGTCGTTCGAGCATCCTTGATTTCGTCCGTGAGGATGCGGCCCGGATGCAGAAGAAACTGGGGCAGGCCGATCGGGGACGCTTCGATGAGTTCCTCTCCGGAATCCGTGATCTGGAGCGTCGCATCGATCGCCTCGAAGAACTGGATGCCCTCGAGAAGCAGGAACAGGGTCTCGCCCAATTTAAAGACCTGAGTCCCGCCAACTATCAGGAGCACCTGCGCCTGATGAACGAGTTGATGCTGTTGGCGTTCCGTCTCGATCTGACCCGCGTCATCACCTTCATGTGGTCCAACGAGGGCTCCAACCGGGCCCACCCCCATCTGGACATCCGTGAAGGACATCACATCCTCACCCATCACAAGGGCAACGAAGAACAGATCGAACGGGTCAAGAAGATCAATCACTGGCAGGTGAGTGAGTTCGTACGCGTGGTCGAACGCATGAAGCAGATCCGCGAGGGAGAACACTCCCTGCTCGATTCCACCACTCTGGTCTTCGGCTCCGCCATCTCCGACGGCAACCGCCACAACCACGACGACCTGCCGGTGATCATCGCCGGCCAGGGCAACGGCCTGATCGACACCGGCCGTATCCTCCACACCCCGAATCGCACCCCCATGTGCAACCTGTTCCTCTCCCTCGCTCAGGCAGAGGGACAACAGATCTCACGATTCGGTGACAGCCAGGGTGTGCTGAAGGGGCTCAAATCCTGACACTGACGTTGCTCTCAAAACTCAGTCGGTTTTGAAGGGTGCCATCGGCAGTCCGAAGCTGGAAACGGCATTGGCGCGTACCGGGTTGTCCTGCCAGGCATAGCGAACCGCTTTCGGCATTTGCACCTGCGGGTGGGTCACACGGATCTCCGTGGGCCCACTGACTTCTGCCACACCCCAGTGCCAGCGTCCGTCCTGCCCCTGAATCGCAAAGCCATCGATGGGCTTCCCGCGACGGCCGACGAGCCCATCGCCACAGTGGGTGAACTCCAGAACCATGGCATTGCCATCCACTTTGGATCGCAGATAAAAGGGGCCCGATTCAGGCAGATCACTGCGGCCATGGCAGCGGTTCAGAGCCCAGTCTGCCAGCCTCCGACCGACGTCCTGCTTGTTGGCCGGGTGAATGTCACGGGCGTCACCGATGTCGGTGAGCACGGCCAGACCGGTGTTTCTCACAACCCGATGGGTAAAATCCTGGGCATCCCGAAGAGTGGCCCAACCGCCCTGTACCGGATTATCACTGACTGCCTTGAAGGCGGCCAACTGGACGATGCCAAAGGGAAAGTTGTCACCCCAGGCATTGCGCCATGAGCCGATCATCAACGGCAGCAGCTCGCGGTACTCTTCCGGCTCACCGGAATTCGATTCTCCCTGATACCAGATAGCGCCTTGAATCGCGTAGGGAATGAAGGGAGACAGCATCGCATTGAACATGACGGCCGGATCGGTCGTCGTCATGCCAGGTGCATCCGGGGGAGCCGGTGCATTGGGCCCACGATCTCCACTGAAGGCCGCTCCCCGACGAATCTTCCAGTCACCGGCGATGGAGATGGTCGCATCACTGGAGCCATCTTTCAGTCTGATGAGGGCGCGATCCGCCGCCCCGGTGATGCCTCCCGCTCCTCCCGTATCGAGAGCCGCGATCGCGATCACTGCAGATCCACCCTTCACCTGGTCACCGGGAATGGTGTAACTGCGACGCAGGGAATACTGATTCGTGGTTCGACCCACTTCCTGACCCTGCCAATAGGTGATGTCCGCATCATCGATGGCCCCGGGCTCGAGGAGCAGATCTTTCCCCTGCCACTCGGCAGGAATCTCGACCTCTTTGCGGTACCAGAGGATGCCATCCCAGTCGCTGTTCTTTCCATCCCAAAGGCCGGGCACCGGCATCGACTCCCATTCACTGTCATCCAGTTCTGCAGAAGCCCAATTCCCCTTGCGCCCTTCGTCAGCCGCCATTTTCTTTTCCCACCAGGAAGCGGCACGGCTCTCAAACTGACGCTTCTGCTCTTCAAAAAGGGAAGCAATCTCTTCCTTGGAACGATTCCCCCAGCGCTTGATCTCCGCTTCAAGATCGAGAATGCGCTGACGGAAACGGGGATGTCTCTTGAGAGCCCCCATTTCGGTCCATGGCTCGGCACGGGTTCCGCCCCAATTCACATCGAGAAGGCCCACAGGAACTCCCAGCTGCTCATGAAGGCGACGGGCCATGTAGGTTCCTACTGCAGTAAAACTGCCGGCGGTCTGCGGAGTCGAAACGCGCCAGCGGGCATCGATGTCTTTCTCCGGCTTGCGGGAGAGCAGGTGGGGAGCCTTGATACAGCGAAGCCAGGGCAGGTCGCCGGCAGCGATCTCTTCCTTGGCATTCATCGACTGGCGAACCGACCACTCCATATTCGACTGTCCCCCACACAGCCAAACCACACCCACCAGAATGTCCTTGAATACCCGGCGATCGTCTCCGCCACTGATCACCATTTTGCGACCTTCGGCACTGGCTTCCATCGGTGCCAGGTTTACACGCCAGGCTCCGGTCTCATCCGCCGACGTCGTCAGGGTCTGTCCTGCAAAGGTCACCGTAATCTCGATTCCGGGGTCGGCACTTCCCCAGATCGGAACTTCCTTGTCCATCTGCAGGACAGCGTGATTGCCGATCACCGCCGGCACATCGATGGCCGCTTCAGAGATGTGGAAGGAAGAAAAGATCAGACAAAGGAGAAACGGAAGAATGCGGGACAACATGGAAAGCCTCCTGTGAGATGAAACGTATCGCTTCATCGTCTCCCCGTCTCAGGGGATGGTCAAGGACGCTTTGAAACCGCTTCTTCGAGGGTCTTGAGTCCCTCCTCCTGAAGTCGTGGGTATTCCGCCCAACGATCTCCCAGATTTTCCGCAGGGTTCCAGATCACGTTCACAAATCCCGTTTGAGCCGCGGATTCTGCAGATACCGCCTCCGGTTCACTTCGCCACAGGAGCCAGCCCGGGCTCTGCTCGGAGAGAGTCGCCGTCTCCTGATCGATCATGGGAGAGATGGTGGTCAGGGGAGCCTGCAATCGATGGGCGAGATAACCCCAGGCCGGCTCGGTTGCGACGATGGAGCCCCCTTCTGGCAACCGGATGGCCGCAAGCCGCTGGTCCCATTTACGGAGGGTCTCGCTCACCGATTTCCAGCGCTCCTGGAACTCCGCTTCAGAAGTGGGAGACAGTCGGATCAGACGTTGAAGGATTGCTTCTCCCTGCAGGAGCAACAGGGCCGGGTCGACCCAGAAGTGGCCATCGGTACCCTCCCAGGAGCGTTCCCCCTCGGGGCCGTGACTGTGGGTGATCACGCCCGGGTATTCCTGCCACTGATCACTCACGGCCCGGGAAAGATCGAGGGTTGAGAAGGGCAGCGAAACCCTCTGAACCCATTTCTCGAGCATCGATCCGTTGACGATGATGAGGTCGGCGTTTGCCAACTCCTGTAGCTCTCCCTCTCCGGGGCTCCAGGTACCGGGATCTTTCCCGGCCGGCAGTAACGGAATCACTTCCACCGCATCGCCACCGATCATGCTCGCCAGCCATGCATGGGGTGAAAGTGTCGCCACGACCTTTGGAGTTTGCGAATCCTGAATGGTGACGGAGACGGTTTCCGGTTTTTGAGACTGGCAGCCGCAGAGAACCAGCAGCCACAGAATCATCAGGAGACAACGATCACCGAAGAACCCCATCCCAACACCCCACCTCATCAGAAAGAGAGCCATCCACCGGCGAAACCGGCGATCAGGGCCCGGGCCGTGATCAAGGCAAGAATCGCACCGGAACCGACCACGATGGCGACCTCGGTGAAGAGCAGGCGTGCCACGAATCCTCTCGGTGCACCGATCCGCTCGAGAGTTCGGACTTCTCTTTCACGAACCTTGATATCCAGGGTGACAATCAAGCCGAGCATCAACAGGGCTGCCAGCAGGACCAGTAAAGAGTTGGCATCCAGGATCGCTTTTGCCTGAAGGACGATGCCGAGCAGCTCGTTGAGTTCACTCATGCTGTCGAGCACCAGCAGTTCTTCATCCCGCCGCAGGTTGGAACGGGCCAGGGTCCGGTCCTTGGTGGTCGCCGCATCGATCAACAATGAGGAGATAGGCAAGTCATCCGGGTCCCCATGAAAATGGAAACTGTTTTCATTCTCCGGAGTGACTTCGACCGCCTCGACGATGGCCGCATTCATCGTCACGTTGTCACTTTTGTTTTCGAGGATCAGTGAAAAATCGACATCCGGGTTGATAGCGATGTGCCCGTGCCCTTCACCGTCGACCACCCATGAAGTCTGAAGGCTGACGAAGACTGCTTCGTCATCAGGAGTTCCCGTCGGTTCGAGAACTCCACGAATCTTGAGAACCAGGGGATAGCCCCCGCCCAGGTCATAGAGTTCTTCGGCATCCGTGGGCACCGTATCGCCGGCGGTCAGTCCTTCCCGGCGTGCGAACTTGCTGCCGATCACCGCTTCAGAGAGTCGCTGGGGCCATGGGCCACCGGTTGCCATGCGCAGATTTCTGAACTTCTGATAGTCGGGGGAGGTCCCCACCAGGGGGTAATCTCGAACGGTTCCTTCGATGTGCAAAGGAATCGGAGTCACACGCCCCGCTTCTGCGACCTGCCGTGCGATGCGCATCGGAATCGATCCTTCGACCGACCCGCGGAAATAGAGAGACTGAATCAACAGGTCCGACCGGCTTCCCGGAGCCCCGACCACCAATGGGGTGGCCACTGCCCGCGATTCCAGCTGAGTGCGATACAGCTGCAGAAAACCCTCGACTGCCAACGGCAGGACTCCCAAAAGTCCAATGCACAGAACGAGCACAAAACTGCGCACCTTGTGATGCATCAGCGACTTCCACGCCAGTCTCAACAGGGGGCTGGTCATGCGACCTCCCGTCCGCTGAGTTCATGGACTTTATCGAATCGATCAAGAAGGGAACGATCATGGGTCACGACGATAACCGTCGACCCCGTGAGTTGAGCTTCCTCGAAAAGCAGATCGAGGACCGCTTCACCCGATCCCTGATCGAGACTTCCTGTGGGTTCATCTGCAAGAATCAGGGGAGGAGAGGTGACCAGCGCACGGCAAACCGCTGCCCTCTGGCGTTCACCCTGTGAAAGGGCATGGGGCTTTCTGTGCAGGAGATCAGCGATGCCACAGCGTTCAGCTCGTTCCCGTAACCGTTCCTGATCTTCTTTGCTCGCTTCCCGCCCCGCGAGCCAGCGGGGAAGAAAAGCGTTCTCGCGGATGTCGAGGTGCTCCAGCAGTTCAAACTCCTGAAAGACCAAGCCGATCCGGTCACAGCGAAAAGCCCTTCGTTCCTTTTCACCCAGTTTTGAAACTTCGGTATCGCCGACGATGACCGACCCGGAGGTCGGAACCAGAATCCCTGAGATGGCGGAGAGAAGGGTCGTCTTGCCGCAGCCGGATGGGCCGATGATGGCCGCTTTCTCACCGGCACCGATGGCCAACTGCTCGACGGAGACCGGCTGCTCCTGACCGGGATGTCGGTGAAGGAAGTCACGAACCTCGACTGAAAACCCCTGGTTCATTTGACAGACTCCTGACCATCATCGATGCGTCTTTGATCGATCAGTTCGCAGTGGGCAAGTCGCCAACCGAGGCCTTCGATCCATTCCACGGTGTACCGGGCACGGGAGACATTCTTGCGCCAATGCCCGTGGCCGTAATGCTTTACCGTACCGATCACTTCCCAGGTGGCGAAGACATCATAGGCAGGCCGGTCAGGGTTCTCGGGCAGATCCACCTTTGATTCGATGTTCCGCACCGTCTCGACCTTCGAGATCGCCTGCTCCTCAATCTTCATCATCAAACTCTCATGAACATCATCATAGAGATCAGGGAGGATTTCTTCATTCACGCTTCGGGCCAGGATGTCATAAATCTGCCCCTCGTCCTCATAGTCAAAGGCCCGGTAGATGTTTCGATGCAGGGTTTCGAAGAGAGCGACCGAATCCTCCGCCTTCGGCAGTTGAATCGCCGGTTTCAACGGATGCGACACGGAGACATCGAAGGGGGCCACGATCCCCACCAGCAGAAGAACCAGCCACGGAACCCTGGCACCCCATGAATCAAACGTGCCCAAACCCAATCGTGCCAGAGCCAGAATTGCCAGCAACCAGCCCAGCTTCAGGTTCAGGGGAGGGGTCAGTCCCGGTGCCACAGATTCGGGATCGATGACGGGCCGAGCCTCGGGTGGATTCCAGATCTGAAACGGATCATCTTCCCTGAATCGAAGAATCTGAAAGTCATCCGCACCGGTCAGGATCATGTAGACCGATTCGAGAGGAAATCCATCTTCCGTATCGTAACGACTCCAGAGGAATTCGAGCTCCTGGGGCAATGACTTGGTCGGATATTTGAGAGTGATCCCGACGTAGTTGAGGAAGTCGTTGAGATCGAACCCTTCCTGCCATTCAAGATCATCGATGACCGGAATCACCTGAACACCATCCACCTGCAGGGGAGCTTCCCGCTCCAGCCAGGTAACGACGCGTTGACCAAAATCCCCCCAGTCCCCCACCGATTCCGGATCCAGATCAGGGATCTCGGTCGGCTCCAGCTGGAACCAGTGGCGAAAGAGCAGCTCGTCGATCAGCAGATAGACTTCGGTTTCACTCTCACCAACAGTGACTTCCACGTTGAGCGGACCTGGAACGTGATCCATGGCCTGACCCGCAGAAGGCAGGCACAGGCTCAAACCAAGCAGAAGAACTGCAAGCCCAGTGGATTTCATGAACGCTCCATTGTCTCAACCTTTGAAAACTGATCCCTATGGTAACAAAAAAGCACCGACCGGGGAGTTGGCAAACCCCCAGGTCGGTGTCTCTGAAAGATCAGATTTTCTTACCTGAGTTCCAGCGGCTTCGCCGGCTCCGGCTTCTTTTCCTCTGCAGCAGGAGGCTCAGGCGTTGCACCACCCTGACGGGCCCTGTTGCGACCCCGTGGCTGCCAGTCCACCATCAGCTCCATCTTTTTGCCATCGCGCATGATGATGACCTTCTTCTTTTCACCTTCTGCACGAATGGCGCGCACCAGGCTCATGCGGTCTGTCACCTCTGCACCACCGACTTCGATGACCTTGTCTCCGGCCTTGAAGCCTGCTCTGGAAGCGGCCGTATCGGGAAGAACCTCTTCGATGACGTTTTCATCGAGGAAGACGCCGAGCATTCTGCCGCCACCCCGGCGACGTGGCTGCTCTTCGCCCTCATCATCATTGGAGGCGCCGAACAGTCCCTCACGGGAGAGCAGAGTGTCGAGATTGGCAAGACCAAAGGCGGTCAGTGCAATGACGGTCGTCGAATGCTCCAGATACTCCGGGATCACCCGATCAAAGGTGTCTTTCTGGGTGTGGATTCCGTACCAGGTATCGGCACTGCCTTCCTGATTCCAGAAGAAGCCGGGAACACCCTTGGCGATGAAGGACTCATGGTCCGATCCGATTCCGCGAGGAATCGAGTCGACGTCCTTGAGCTCAAAGGGCAGATCCGGATTGAGATCCATCATCGGGGCGAAGACTTTTTGCATGTCCTCTTTCATTGCCGCTGTGGCCCAGGTTCCGGCGATGGCGTTGGGTCCACCGTCGTAAACAAAGACGGCAGAAATCTTGTCCATGGCATCGGGGTTGTTGGCCACCCATGCCTTGGAACCCAGCAAGCCCTGCTCCTCTCCGCTCCACAGCATGAAGCGAATCGTCCTGCGCGGCTTGATACCGGAAGCGGCAAGAATACGGGCAGCCTCGATGGTGGTCGCCGTTCCCATGCCGTTGTCGGTGGTTCCTGTAGCACCATCCCATGAATCGATGTGCCCCCCGATGATGACGTACTCATCCGGGAACTCGGTTCCAACGATGTCACCGATGACGTTATAGAACTTCACGGGGCCTGGCTGGAAGTGGTTGCGAATATCCATCCGCAGAGTCACCTCTTCCCCCTTCTCGATCCGTTCGACGATGGCGTCGTACTGATCTCGGCGAAGGGTCACACGCGGGGTCGTCGGCAGGTTATCCCAGGAAACACGGCTGTTTCCGAGAATGGTGATGGTCTCACCGCGGGAGGGGTAAACCCAGCCACCGATGCCCACTTCCTGCAACTGCTCACGGAACTCACGCTCACGCTGGCGGTCTTCGCGGTTTCTGCGACCCCTCTGGGAAGGCATGAAGATCCACGCGTCCTTGAAATCAGCCGCATTGAATTCGGTGTCGCCACCGGGGAAGGTCATCGCCCTGCCCTCTTCAACACCGCGGGTTCCGGCGGACCACGCCGGAGTGCCGAACTCGAGATCCATCACCTCAGGGGCAATCATCTGTCCACGCCATGGGCCGCGCTGGAATCCCACCGGGAATTCCCCGGCTTCCTCCATGACGACATTCTCGAGGCCAAACTCTTCGAAGAGATCCTTGGCCCAGTTGCAGGCGATGTGATCCTGATAGCTGCCCGTCAGTCGGGGACCGATACCATTGACGAGGTGGTCGAGGGTATCCACGACCCGATTGTCATTTTTGCCGATCTCGATGATCTTCTGCTGACCTTCGAGATTCTGCTTCTCCAGATCTGAAGCCACCGTGGCGGTTGTCAGACTCAGGCTGATCGCCAGGGTCCAGAACAATGTCCTCATGAGGAGTCCTTTCGGTTGGGTCATCCCGGATGGAGAAAGTGCTGATTTTCTGCCCATACACGGAAATGCAAGACCTCAGGGTCTCAGGGGACCCGTGCAAGGTCAAGCCTCCGGGGGAGGCAGATCTCAGGAGTTGGCCTTCTTTTCCTGCTTGGCCCATGAATCACGCAGAGCGGCAATCCGATTGAAATGGGGGGCTCCTTCGCCACTGCGGACCGGATCCGCATGGAAATAGCCCACCCGCTCAAACTGGAACCGGTCTCCTGCGGAAGCCTCCTGCAGGGAAGGCTCGCCCAGGGCGACCACCTCTTCCCTGGAATTGGGATCGATCAGATCGAGGAAGGTTTGACCCTCCGGCGGCTGATCCGGAGTTTCGGAAGTGAATAGGGGTGAATACAGGGTCACGGGAATTTTCACGGCACAGGAAGCCGGTGCCCAGTGAATGATGCCCCGAACCTTGCGGCCCTCCGGCTGACGACCTCCGGAAGTTTCCGGATCGTAGTCGCAGCGCAACTCAGAGACTTCACCGGTCTCCGGATCGGTGATGACTTCTTTCACCGTGACACAGTAACCGTAGCGCAAACGCACTTCTGCTCCCGGCGCCAATCGTCTCCACTTTCGTGGTGGCTCCATGCGGAAGTCATCTTTTTCAACCCAGACTTCACGCTCAAAGGGTATCTGCCGCGTCCCTGCCGATTCATCTTCCGGGTTATTCTCCACTTCGATGAGTTCCTGAAGATCCTCGGGGAAGTTTTCGATGACCAACTTGATGGGATCGAAGACTGCCATCCTTCTGGGGGCAACCTTATTCAGGTGTTCACGGATGCTGTTTTCAAACACCGTCAACTCGATGGTTGAATTGAACTTGGCGACACCGATCTTCTTCATGAACTCGCGAATCGCTTCAGGTGTCACACCACGCCTGCGAAGCCCGGCGATCGTTGGCATCCTTGGATCGTCCCAGCCCTCGACATGGCCCTCTTCGACCAACTGACGCAGGAGTCTTTTGCTCATCACCGTGTACTCAAGATTCAGACGGGCAAACTCGGTCTGCGATGGAACCTCTTCGAGGCCCAACTTCTGCAGATACCAGTCGTAGAGAGGACGGTGATTGCGAAACTCGAGCGAACAGAGGGAATGGGTGACCCCCTCGATGGCATCACTTTGACCGTGTGCCCAATCGTAGGTCGGGTAGATGCACCAATCGTCACCGGTTCGGTGGTGAGTAACCTTCTGGATGCGGTACATCACCGGATCACGCATGACGATATGCGGAGACTCCATATCGATTCGGGCCCGAAGGGTTCGCTCCCCCTCGGCAAACTTGCCGGATTTCATGCCCTCGAAGAGCTCCAGGTTTTCTTCCACCGACCTATTGCGGAAAGGGCTGTCTTTTCCAGGTTCATTGAGGGTCCCCCGGTACTCCCTGACCTCTTCCGCATTGAGATCACAAACGTAGGCATCGCCTTGGCGAATCAGCTGAACCGCCCACTCATGAAGTTGACCGAAGTAATCACTGGCGTAATGAAGGCCATCCCACTCGAATCCGAGCCAACGAATGTCATCTTGAATGGCGTCGACAAATTTCTGTTCTTCCTTGGCTGGGTTGGTGTCATCAAATCGCAAGTTGCAACGGCCACCATGGTCACTGACGAGACCGAAGTTGAGGCAGATCGCCTTGGCGTGACCAATGTGCAGAAACCCGTTCGGCTCCGGAGGAAATCGAAACTGAAGGCGTGCAGGTTCGCGTCCTGAATCAAGATCAGACTGAATCAGTTTTTCGATAAAGTTGAGAGCCTTCTTTTCTAAAGGATTCTCTTCTGCATCTTTGGGAGTTGTCATTCATTACATCCTAGATAAAGACTAACTTTGTATTCCTGTCGAAAATGACAAAACGTGACATTTGCTCAAATTATGTATGGGACTCTCGTGACCCTTCTGAACACAAACTTTCATTGAGCCTACTGAAGTAATAGTATTTGAGTTAGAGAATATTATGCAAGGTTTGCCGGGAAAAGTTGCAACCTTGGTTTGAGTGGTGGTGTGGCCCGGGTTCCAGATCCGGGTATCAAAAATTCTAGGAGTGAGACCCATGAAGTTTCGTGCTGCATTGATCATGCTGGCCCTTCTCGTTGCACCTGCAGCGGTCATGGCCGGTGGTGGTTTTACCATGACCTTCAGTAGCAGTTCTGTCGTCCAGGGAGGACAGGCCGCTATTGATTTCAGTTTCTCCCACTCTGACCCTTCCGGGGTTCAGGGCTTTTCTTTTGGCGTTTGTCACAGCATGAACGTCCTTGCACTGGAGCCCGTGGGAGCCTCAGGAGACTTTGACGAAGTCGTCGACTGGTCTTCTACCGTAGAAACACTCAAACAGGGCAGTGCCCCTGACTTTTTCCAGCAGAATACCGAAACCGGTGGCTGGACAGTGGGCTGCGTCATCTGCTTCACCTCCTGTGACGTGATCGATGCCGGAACCTACGACTTCGGCACCGCCTATTACCGCGTCAATGGAGCCGTGGGAGAAATCGGTACTGTCGGTCTTTGCAGTAGCCTTGGCGCACCTCCAGTAAGTTCTGTTGCTGTCGTAAACGGTGCTTCCTTGCCCATGTCTTCCCTTGACGGAACCGTCGAGGTTCTCGACGTCCCGCCGATCGTCTTCAACTACTACGCTGAAGATCGCAACGTCAATTACGATCCGGCTACCGGAGATGGCGACTTCTCAGCAGCCCTGAGCATTGAGGAAGATTCCTCAAACGCCACATACCCAACCAACACTCAGGGGTTCTCGATGAGTGTCACCACCGACACCAGTTACATCACCCCCTTGAGTGCAGACATTGCCACTGCGGTGAATGCCATTCAGCCCGCCTTTGCACAGTCGCAGATCCTGCCAAATGGCTGGACCATGGGTGTGGTTTACTCTTTCCAGGTTCCTGTCTACCTGCAGTTCCCCACAGCTACGGAAGTGGTGGAAATCACCGGACAGACTGTGAGCAGCGCCCTTTTGGGTGATGACACCGGATTGACGGTTCCTCTGCAGTGGTTGCCTATCGGCGCCCCGGAGATTTTCAATGTCGTGACCTCCAATGACTCCAGCATCGGTGTTACTACCACCGACGGCACACTGACGCTGAATCCTCAAACCAACCTCGATTACATTCGAGCGGATATCAATGGTGACGGAATCGTCAATGTGGCCGACGTGGTCTGGGCTCTTCAGGAAATTTTCAACAGCGGCCCCGTGGGTACCTGCAATGATGCGAAAGATTCCAACGGTGACGGCATTTTCGACGTTGCCGATTCCATTTGGTCGATTTCCTACATCTTCCAGGGCGGTTCTCCTCCGCCGGCACCGTTCCCCAACTGTGGTGAGATCGGTGATCCTCAGGACTGCAGCAGCTACAACGGTTGCTAAACCTGATTTGATCAGAATTGAAAAGGGGCCGACTCTGACAAAGAGTCGGCCCCTTTTTTAATCTATTTCCCGTTCTTACGGGCTTCCTCACGGATGCGTTTGGCGGTCGCTGCCCAGGAACAAATCTGGCAAGTCGCCAAATCGTGACGAAGTGCGGGACAGAATTCCCGTCCAAAGAAAATGATCTGCAGATGCAGGTCATTCCATTTCTCCTCCGGAAAAACTTTCTTGAGATCTTCCTCTGTCTTCTCTACGGATTTGCCATTGGTCAAACCCCAACGGGTCGCCAGGCGATGAATGTGGGTATCAACAGGAAATGCCGGTACACCAAACGCCTGTGCCATCACCACACTGGCAGTCTTGTGGCCGACCCCTGGAAGGGCTTCCAGACTCTCGAAATCAGCGGGGACTTCACCACCGTGCTCATTCACCAGAATGCGGCACAGTTGATAGATGGCCTTGGCTTTTCTGGGGGCCAATCCACAGGTCCGAATGTGTTCGAGGATCTGCTTCTCCGACAAGCGACACATCTTTTTTGCCGTCTCCGAACCCTTGAAGAGAGCAGGAGTCACCAGATTGACTCGAGCGTCCGTCGTCTGGGCAGAAAGCAAGACTGCAACCAGCAAGGTGAAAGGGTTCGAGTGATCGAGTGGCACCGGTGGATTGGGATACAGTTCTCCCAAGATCCCGGCGATCTTCTGTGCCTTTTCCAAGCGTTTCATGATTTCTCCGGAAACTGATCATATATTGCCAAATGATGTCGACAGCGGAGCGATATCTGGATCTTGCACTGTTATCTTTGGGTTGTGAAAGGTGAACTTTGGAATTTTCCTTCGACGAATCTGAAGAATCATTCGGATTACCCACGAGTAACAACCCGGGGACGTGCCCTTTGTTCCCCCTCTCCGACCTGATCCTTTTTCCAGGGCAGGTGATTCCCCTTCACGTGTTCGAACCCCGCTACCGGGAGATGACCCGTGACCTTCTCGACAGCAGTGGAGAGTTGATCCTCGGCACTGTTCTGGGGGAGGATCGGAAGCGGCTGGGAGACGTGGCTCCGGTTCAACCGGTCGCCGGACTTGGCAGAATTCAGCGCTACCAGGCTCTGGAAGATGGGCGTTTTCTGATCGTGGTTCTGGGAGAGAGAAGAGTTCTCATTGAGCCGGTCGATCGTGGCAAGTCTTATCCGGAAGCCCACCACCAGCCCATCGAAGAAACGGACCTGCTGATCCCGGACAACGATCTGGAAAACCTGCAGTCGGTTTTGAAGGAAATTGAAGGACAGATCGAACTTCCTGAGGGCACTTCGCCGGTTCAACTCGTCGATCTGCTGATCATGATCTCCAAGATCTCCCCTCAAGACAAATACGACATCTTCCAGACCACCTCCGTTTCCGACAGACTCGAAAAGATTCTCGATTTTCACTGAATCTCCCCGAGGTTGACCCGTCTGTCTCTTGCAGGAAAATGACTTCACCCGTCAGCCTGGAGGAACGATGGACTCTGCCATGACACGATTTTTGACCACTCTGCTCGCCTTGGCTGTGCTCTTGGGTGCTTCAGGTTGCCGTTCGGTGGATCTGGTCAGTGATTCCGATACCTCCGCGGAGTCCGCTGCTACCCTTCCCCATATATGGCAAAAGTTCCAGCTCTATGACTCTGAAGGAATCCTCGTCTATGCACGGACCGAAAGTGCGGCCAGAGATGTCGCCACCCGGGTCGATCAGGCAGAATCCCTGTTGGTCGAGTTGACGGGGGAGGAACCGACCCCGATGGTCTATTTCGCCATCGATATGGAACACCCGGATCGACAAGAGCTTCACGACACCGCCTTCAAAAACTCTGCAGAGCAATGGGATATGGAAAACCGGGCTTTTGATTTCTCCGCCTCACAGGGAGTTCAAAGAGATTCGGAAATGGGAGAGAAATTCCAGCAGGCGATCCCGACGATTCTTCCAGGCCTATTGAAGGCTCCGGAATCCCGTCCTGCCGAGATGCCGCCCTACTGCGTCGCCATGCCGACAAAGAGAGCACAGAAAAACGGCATCGACCTGCTCTTTCAGGCCGGAATCGAAAGCATGGACCTGTCGACGCTTCAGCGGGTTTTGTTGGCCCCCTTCATCGCCATCTTCCGTGGCATCTTCTCTGAAATCATTTCCAGAGTTGAAGACGCACTGATCATCGGTTCGCACCTCCGGGGCAGACCCGGGTGGGACAGTGAAAACGTACAACAATTGCTGGAAAAGGTTCTCGATCTGGATGCTTTCATGGAGTCGGCGATGCCCCAGAGTCCACCCCCTGTTCCATCTTCCGATTAAGATTCGCCGTACCTCAAATCGGGCACCTCTCCAATCTCGTCAGCGTGAGGTGGTTTTCACGACGCCCCCCTGTTCCTGATCTCCTGATTCGTCTATTTTTATCGATTCGGAGTCTGCACCCCCTGCAGATGTTTCTGAATTTCCGAAGCAGACCTTCGGAGAGTTTTCATGGCCCGACTTCGGGCTGGATTGGGAGAAGAATGAAAAACTTGCTCATGTTGATGCTGTCACTTTGTGTGCTTTCCGGTTGCGGAACGATGGGCAAAGCCATCAATACGGACAGAGAATCGCGCAAATTTGAAATCGAATACGTCGTCGAATTGTCCGATTGTCCCGTCGGTGAAGAAATCGAGATTTGGGTTCCAGTCCCCAGAGGCGACGATCACCAGATTATCAGTGCATATGGTATCGAAACGGATGATCTGCTGGAGAGGACTGATTCAGAGGAACGTATCGACAGCCGCGGCAACAAGATGGTTCACATCTCCGGCAAGCTGAAGAGACCCTCAGGAAAAATGACCTTTAAGGCGACTGTTCAGCGATTCGTCAATAACGTCGACCTCATGGATTACAGCAAAGACAACGGTGAAAAACCTGCTGCAGATTCCATCGATCTTCAGCCATCAACGCTCTGCTTCGTGACTCCCCAAATCCAAATAGAAGCGGATGCTCTTGCTGCCCTGAGCCCTACAACCCTCGGTAAAGCCCGTCGCTTCTACGACCACATCCTGAACCAGATGGCCTACAGCAAGGCAGGTAAGGGCTGGGGCCGCGGAGACATTTACCACGCCTGTGAAGTGGGTGAAGGAAACTGCACCGACTTCCACACCTACTTCAGTGCACTGTGTATGGCTGTAGGTATCGAATCGCGCTTTCAGATCGGCATGTGGGGCAAATACACTCCCCAAGCGGAGCGCTTCAAAACCGGTGGCTACCACTGCTGGGCCGAATTCCATGTTCCAGGCAAGGGCTGGGTCCCGGTCGACATTTCCGAAGCGGACAAAGACGTCGCCAACAAAGACAAGTACTTCGGATCGCAGACAGCGAATCGGGTCACTTTGAGTACTGGCAGAGACCTGACCCTGAGCCCTGCTCAAAAAGGTGGACCGGTGAACTTTTTCGTCAATCCATACGCAGAGATCAATGGCAAGCCCTTTGAAGGCATCACCAAATCCTGCTATTGGCAGGAACTATAATCTCTGTCGACCATTCGCCGGAAGCCTGAACGAATAGAGGGGTTTAGATATGGAAAAAAAATCAGTCAACAATGCGCCCGACGTCATCGAACTGGAACCGGGCAAATACGCCTGGTGCTCCTGTGGACATTCATCCAAGCATCCCTTTTGTGATGGCAGCCACTCGGGCAGCGACATGGCGCCGGTCGTCTTTGAGGTGACTGAAACAAAAAAGGTCGCCCTGTGTGCCTGCAAGAAAACAGGCGGCGCACCCTTCTGCGACGGTTCCCACTCCTAGGTGTCGCCGCTTCCAGGTTCTCGCTTATGAGCGGAACAGATTCCCCTTGAGGTCGTTACTCGGCCTCGAGGGGAATCACCACTTCCAGCACTTCTCCGGGGACACACATCACAGGGAAGAGATCCACAGGATAGAACCCATCCATTTCTGGAAGTTCAACGATGTACTCGCCCTCTTCCTTGACCAGTATCCGATAGCCACTGCCTGTTCTTCCCCGTGTCAAAACGTTTTCACGCGGTTCAATCAGTGGGTGCCAACTGATATCCCAGGGAATCGAGGTACCGTTGTTGTCGAGAAGCAATGACATTCCCATCGCGGGTTTCAGTTCGATTTCAAATTGGTTTTCACCCTCGAAGGTGACGGTGACCTGTTTGTGCCTCGGTACGTAAGCCTGATCTGAAACCGAGATGATCACGTCACCCACCGGCGCCTGAAACTCGAAGAGGCCATCATCAATCGAAGGGATTGGCACAGCCCCCGCCCCGGGCACTCCCTGCGGACGAACCGGAGCCCAACGAATCAAACCGGGTGTTGCCAATTCTCCAGCTGTACCTTCAATCAAAGTGGTTACCTGAACATCGACAGGGGCAGGCAGCTCGATATCTGCATTGAGGACACCCTCTTCACCCACCTCGAAGAGATCTCCGACACCCACCGGCAACACGAGGATTCCGTAGGAACCATACTTCACCATGACAGGACCCCAGGTGTAGAGAAGTCCGCCGCCGATTTCCTCGACTCCCATCTCTGCGCTGGGCAGGGTCAGGGTGTCGTTGACGGGATCACTCCCTGCACCGGTCGGTCGGATACGCACGCTGAAATTATCGAGGTACCAGCCATTGGGTACGAAAACGGTTCCTGCCAGTTCCGAACGATCTTCGTCGTCATCGGGAACCGTCATCGACAGCACATTCTGCTCATTGAGCTGCACTTCAAAGAGGGTTTCGGCGTAGACGGTGGGATTCAGATTCCAGTGACCCGATTCCAGAGAGGCGTTCCACGTTCCACTCAGCAAACCCTGAATCATTTGGGAAGAGATTCCCTCGATCGGCATCTCCATGTACGGCATCCCGAAGGATTCAGGGGGACGAATACGCAATTTGATGTCGTTCCGGTAAATGGCACCGTCGAGAACCAAATTCAAATCCGCTGCAGGAAACAGCAACACATCCCGCTCACCACCGGCTACCAGGTCGACGGTCAAACGCTTCCATTCATGTCCGGCAGCCCTGACGTGCAGAACCACTGCTGAACCAATCATCCCCAGCCGTCCATCCAGGGAAACGGGGGACTCGCTCTCTTCGAGGCGGTAGTCCGCAGGAAGGGCCCAACCGGGGTGCTCCAGTGTGCTGCGATGAAAGTCCTGCAGCCTGACAACCTCGATGCCTGTCAGGGGCTGACCGGTTTCTGCAGAAAGTACATTGAGAGTGGCGAGAGCATCGTATCGAACAAAGACCCGGACCGCTCCGGAGGATTGGGCGAGAACAGGGGTCGAGGGTGCGATCACCCGTGCAGGCCTGTCGTCGAGAACCGCACTGTAAAAGCGGATCATGGCGCTGGCGGGAGCTTCGAAAGCGAAGGATCCATTGGAGACATTGACTGCCAGGGATCGATTGTCGATCCCCACTTCCAACTGTCCGCTGACACCGGTCAGGGCAGAGTTCTCTGACTCTTCCCAGATCATTCCACCGACGCGAACCCGTTCTTCCGAATCCGCTCCCGATCGATTTTCATCATTGCTCGAGGATCGTCCGCGATTATTGCCGTTTCGCGAGGAGTTGTTGCTCTGATCTGAGCCGTTTCGGCCATTGCCTCCATTGAGACCTGAACCGTTTCCTCCGGAGGAGTTTCCATTGCGCCCGCTGCCCTGACCGCGGTTCAGTCCCGGACGATCACCGATTCCCTGACCCCCGTTTCGATCGAAACCTGAGCCAGAACCCGAATCACCAAAGGATCCATCGCCAGCTCTGCCGCTGCGGCCGCTTGCGGTGCCAGAGGAACCACTGCCGGATGAACCCGATTCTCCATTGCCGGAAGAGCCACCCACTCCGGAGAAATCACCTCCACCGTAGGAGTCGCCATACTCATCCCCCATTCCGGGCATATCGGGCCCGGAAGGCAACAGGATGAAGGCAACAGAAAAGACGCCGACCAGAATCAGGGCGACGATCACTAGATTCCTGGGGTTCACAGAGGCTCCTCGAACAGTGGGTGTGATTCTGCATTTTACAGGGAAATGGCGTTTTACCCTAGCCAATGGCTCATGAGTACCCTGTCGAAGATTCAGGTCGGAATCGAATCAGGGAACAGTTTCCGGATCCTGCCCCAAAAAAAGCAGGAGCCCGGAAGGGTCACCTTCCGGGCTCCTGCGTGGTCATTCAGACCGTTTTGAAGTCGTCAACTACGACTTCTTGAACTTGATGCTTCAGCCATACGCCCGGGTTCTCGGAGTCGAGACCTCTTTGCCGGCGAGAATCTCATCCACAGCCTTCATAACGTAGTTTTCACCGGAGCGACGATCGTCGAAAGCACCCTGGTAAAGGATCTCGCCATTCTTGATCACGAACACGTGAGGGGTTCGCTTGGCACCGATCTTCTTGCCGAACTTGCCATCGAAGTCCTGAAGGATCTTGTGCTCAACCTTGTTGGCTTCCTTGAACTTCTTCAGCCCTGCCACAGTGTTGTAGTGGGTGGAGCAGACAGAGAACCAGTGCACACCCTTTTCCTTGAGGGCAGCAGCGGCCTTCTGAACCTTGTTTGCCTTGTAAAGCG
Organism: Planctomycetota bacterium; assembly: GCA_013911165.1. Taxonomy (GTDB): domain Bacteria; phylum Planctomycetota; class UBA8108; order UBA1146; family UBA1146; genus UBA12191. The sequence goes on from JACETR010000021.1 coordinate 29,517, forward strand.
GCTTGACTGCGGGGCAGCCATTCTCGGTCCACTCAAGAACGATGATCTTGTCCTTCATCTTGGCGGAATCGTGGAGCTTGCCATCGAGGTCCTTGAGGGAGAAGTTGAACTTTCCCTGTTCGTCAGAAGCATTGGATTTGATGTCTTCGCTTTTCTGACCGCAGGTGCAGTTCTCACAACCATCGTGGTTGTGGTCATCCGCCGAAAACAGCGGCGGTGAAAGAACCAGAATCAGGGCCAGCAGTGTCATGAACGGCTTCATGGAGCCTCCTTAATCATTTGTGTCGGTCAACTTCGGCAATACTCCGGTCGGTCCGTTACCGTTTCTCCGGATCTGCCTCTTTCCCCCGGCACTCGAACGCCGGGAAACCGGAGACAGGACCTTTCGCCTTCCCCGGACTGGGGACCATCGTGGCACCCAAGAGCCCGGAATGGAAGCCCTCTCCGACGTCTCGCACCACAATTGTGACCTGATTTCCGACCGCCAGCCCTTTGTGGATGCTCGGGTCCGGAACCCAGCGCACCGGTTTGGCCTCGTCCAGAATCCCCGCAACCAGTGAATGGGGAAAGACTTGCCACCGAACCGGGATGGCAGGCCTGCGGTCGTCCCCTTTTCTGGCCCAGCGAATCACCCATTGGCCAGCGATGGAGCCCTTTTCCTTTGCCGGGACCCACTCCTGCTCCACCAGAAAGCCTTTCGGTGTTTTCTTCAGCGGAATCGACGAGACCCAGCCTCGGATCCGCTTGCTCGACTCCTGGTTGATCACCGGCTGTGAGGCCGCCTCCAACTTCAGACTGATGTCACTCTCACCGTAGAGACAGGTCGTCTTGCAAACTTGCCAGGTCACACTTCCGGAGAGGTGAATCGTGCTCTGACCCTCTTGCAGTTCGGCAGGTGGCGTCGCCGTGTACAGCAGCATGAAAGGCTTTTTGTAGCCGTAAGCGATCAGGTCACCCGGCTCAACCATCCTTACCGGCGCAGGAAACCGGGCCGGTGAAATTTTCCAGCCCTCAGGCAGATCCCAAAAGGCCTCCGGGGGATCTCCCCCATCCCTTGGAGAGTGCCAATAGCCGTGCCAACCGGGAAGCGGCTCGATCCAGACTCCGATCTCGAAGGGGACTCCCGGCTGAAAAGCAGAAACCTCCGCGAGCAATTGCGCCGAACAGGGAACTTCCTCCTCGAGTTCATCGAGAAGCCCCCCTTGCCCCCACGTACTGATCGGCAACAGAGTGAGCGCAAGGATCAACAGGCTGTAGAGAAGCTTGGGCATAGTCACATCCCACTTTCGAAAGTATGTTGAAGTTCTGTGACAGGACCATCTCATGGAACCCCGAGTCTAGCAGATCCCCCATCCGTTTCCCTGTGGGGGATCATCCAAAATGGCAAAACGTGGACACTCTGGAGGCCGGCTTGTTCAAATTCCTGAAAGACACCCGCCTTCGGTGGGTGATTCTCATTTTGATGTTCTTGGTATTCCTCGTCCTGTTGAGGGTGCTGTTGTGGAATTTTGAACAGCGCATGACCTTCGCGCCCACTTCAGAGTGGGTCGCCGAACTTCCCGACACCGCGACCGAAATGACCATCGGCGAACACATCTCCGCTGCCTGGTTTCCCGTTCCCGATGCGAATTTCACCATCGTCTATTGCCATGGCAATGGTGGAAACATCTCTCACCGCTTCGCCATGGCCAAGCACTTCCAGGAGATGGGCTGGCCCGTGCTCCTCTTCGACTATCGGGGTTATGGCAAATCCACGGGAGGGCCTCCCAGTGAGGAAAAGATCTTCGAGGATACACAAAAGGCGGTGAGTCACGCCATCAACAACCACCGCAGCCCAATCATCCTCTACGGCCGCAGTCTGGGGACCGTGGCCGCCATTCATCACAGCTACTCCTCTAGAAATTCGCGTCGTGGCCTGATCCTCGATTCACCGCTGCTCTCTGCGAAAGCGATGGCGGAAGAGATGGGTCTGGGATGGTTCTCACCGCTGATTCATCAAAAGCTCGATAATGAAAAGCGTCTTCCGGAAGTCATCGCACCGACCCTCATTCTTCACGGCGACGCGGACCGCATCGTTCCCATCTCACACAGTCGTCAGCTGAAAGAGATGGCGAACGACGTCACAACCCTTGTGGAAATTCCCGGAGGTCGCCACAACGACAGTCGCAGAAGAGGCCCCGCACTGGAGGCGCTGAAATCCTTTATCAAGGAATTCCAGAAACCCTGAAGCCTACCAGGCAGTGTCGGCAGCCTTGACCCGCTCAGTGGCACGCTCGGCATTGCCATCGGTGGGAGAGCATTCGAGTCCGATGAAATCGCGGTAGCCGAGATCCCACGCTTCCTTGAAGACGCGGGAATAATCGATCTCTCCGGTTCCCGGTTCGCGACGCCCCGGGTTGTCCGCCAGCTGCAGATAGCCGACCTGATCCCAACCCTCACGCATGCGGCGACACAGATCTCCTTCGGTGATCTGCATGTGATACAGATCCCAGTTGATCTTGACCATCGGCGAACCGACCTCGCGGCAGATCCGCACCGCTTCAGGGCTGCCATAGAGACAGTGCCCTTTGTGGTCGACCCGGATATTCATCGGCTCGAGAATCAGCATCACGCCCGCGTCCTCCGCCATCGGCGCCCACTTTTTGAGGCCCGTGATGACGTTTTCATGCATCTGTTCCTGAGTCATTCCCGGCTGGTCGTTGCCGGCGATGACCGTCATCTTGCGGGCACCGATCTTCTTTGCCGCTGCGATGGATTCGGCAATCTCCTTGCCGATGCGATCGTGATTTTTGGGATCATTCATTCCCGGGGTAAAGGGCCAGGCGGTGAACTGGGCAACCTCGATACCGGTCTCTTCACAGGCGATGCGGATCTGTTCCAGATCCTTGTTGCGCCACGGCCAGAACTCGACGGCGGGATACCCCAACTTGGCGGCGGCACGGATGCGATTCTGTGCCGGGCCACCTCCGAGTCCCCACATCTCGATGTTGACGGCGAAACGGGTTTTGCCCCACGGCAAGGTACCGGTTCCTTCTGCGTCCTGGCTCGCCTGTACAGAAGAAGTCGTGGCGGCAGCCGCTCCCAGAGCGGCGGTGAGCATGAAGTGGCGACGATTGGGATCCACGGTTACCTCCTGAGAAGGTTTGAATCAAACTTCGTAGTCGTGTCCAGGGACCATCACATCGACCCCGGGCAATTGGTGACTCTCCAATTGGGATTTGATCTCGGCAAACTGATTGGGTTTCAGGTGCACAGCCAGGAATCGGCAGTCATCCGCCTGCGGCAGTTTGCTGCGTTCCTGAACAAAATCACTCGTTGTGAGGTGCTTCGAGATCTCCGCCAACCATTGCATGCGGTCGGGGAAGGACAGCTCGAGAATCACCACGGACAGACCGGGGATCTTTTCACAGACTTCCCAAATCCTGTCTGAAGGCCCCGTATCGGTGACGAGCGCGAAAGCGGCTCCATCCTTCTCAACAATAAACGCCAGAGTGTCGACGATATGATCGACGCGAACCGGAGTGATGCGGTAATCCCCCACCGACACCGGTTTCTCCTCCTCAAGGATATGCATCTCGAGGAGACCCATCCCCTGCTCATCATTGATGCGGAAGAAATCGGGCCAGTGTCGATCGTTGAGAACGTCCTCACGAATCGCCCGTGCGGTCGATTCTTCCGCATGAATCACCACCGGCACCGGCTCATCCGCACCCTCACCAAAATGGGCGTCGAGGAAGATGGGCAAACTCGCAAGGTGATCACTGTGGCAGTGGGTGATGAAGAGGTGCTTCACCCCCAGCTGGAGATCCAGATTGCTGTGGAACCCCAATGAACCGACATCCAGACAAAGGGTCTCATCGATCAGGTAGGAACTGAGCAATTGATGCTCGGCTGCAACTCCGACAGTCGAGGGAAGAAGTTGGACCTTCAAGCTAGCCGACCCTTCTCTCATCACTCATTTGCAGACGGTGCGCGATCAGGCGTGCCAGCCCCAGAACCATGCGATAGACCGTTCGATCTTCCATATCGAGGAGTTCCTTCATGCGGGCGATGCTGAACTTGCGCAATCGACTCGATTCAACGGCGATCACGCTGGCGCTGTGGGGCTCATCAGAAACCAGCCCCATCTCACCGAAACAACTGAGGTCGGAGAGACGGGCGAGGACCTTCGCTTCCTCTACCTGATCCGTGAGTACCACATCGAGAACACCCTCTGCGATCACATAGAAATCGGTCGGCTCGGCACCCTCCTGGATGACCACCGTTCCCGGCTCCACTTCCACCTGCTCCGAATAACCCAACAGCGCACCGATCTCTTCAGGCTGTAAACCTTCAAAGAGCGGGACCGACGAATAACGTTCAAAGCGGGGTGCATCCACGGGCTTGTCTCTTCCCATTTGCCTTCAACAGCGACCCCCGACCAAAAGGTGGGGGCGGGGCATTCCATAGCATAAAGATTCATCACCGGGGAACAACAAGGCAGGCAAAACAGTGCCCCGGATCAACCTGCGTGGAGCAAGGCGATCCGGGGCACCTCAGTTCAATCTCACAAGGCCTCAGGGGCAGGCGTTGAAACTCTCACAGGTCAGGGTGCTGTCGAGATCGACGCCACAATCGGGGTAAGGCCCCGAAGGAGCCGGACTGCCCTCACAGAAGAGGCTGCACAGCACCTGAACACCATCCGAGATGGACACGTGATTCGATTGGTCCATATCCATGGCTTTCAGACATGTAGTTGGCTCGCCCAGGAACAGGTAGGAAAGAACGCCGATCCCATCCGCCAGATCAAGATTCGCATCCTGTGTGGCGTCTCCACGGATGAAGCGAGATCCGGTGAAGGGCACCAGTTCAAGGGAGGCATCCTGCTCCACCGCTGCCACGGAGGCACCGCCAACCACCACCACATTCTCCACGGGAGGATCGCCAACAGAGGCTCCGAAACTCAGGGTGGTCAGGGTCGGCGCCGTGTTTCCGGCAAGTGCGCCAGCCAGCAACTGGTAATCCACCTGCGCCAGTGCGGTCGGTGTTTCAAAGGTCAGGGTCCACAGGCCGGTGAAGCTGAAAACCAGACCGAGCGTTGCTCCGTTGGTCTCGAGACCCACCTCAGCAAAATCGGGAGCCACTCCCGCATCAGACGTCACCAGAACCGTCAGGGCGGTGGCTTCCATCAAGGTCGAGTCATGACCGATCCCAAAGGAGCCTCCCTGCACTGCCGAGTACTCTCCGGTTCCACCACCAGGAAGCAGAACCTCCTGCAGGTTGATGGTTGCGCTGAAGGTTTCCGAAGCGGGGTTCGCTTCCGGGTAGTAGACCGTCGATGGTGCGTCGGCGGACAACTGGAACTCAGGGGTGAAGGGAATCAGTGACAGGTTTGCGGGTACATCGGGCAAAGGAATGGAAGCCCCATTGACGACCACCACCGAAACCACCGGCGGCTGTCCCAGGGTATCACTTTTCTGAATCGTGGCCTGTGTAGGAGCAGAAGCACCGGACAGGGGACCTTCCACCAGACTGTAACTGGCGGTCGCCAACTCGGTGGGTGTGTCGTAATTGACAAACCAGTTACCGACAAAACTGAAGACCACTCCGGCAGAGAAGCCATCGCTGTAAAGACCGATATCGATGAAGTCCGGCTCAGCTCCGGCCGGGGAAGTCGTCGTCACCTGAGCACCGGTGGCCGACAGCAATGCCGGGTCATGGGCCACTCCAAAGGAGTATCCCTGCACATCGGATGGGGCACCGGTGCCACCTCCCGAAGTCTGTGCTTCCCAAAGGGAGACCGAGGCATCAAAACCGGCAGCGGTCGGCGCATCCGGGTTGTAGTAGACCTCTGCAGGTGCACTCACCGACAACTCCCAGACCGGATCCTGGGCCGGCAACAGCGGTGCGGCTGCCAGCAGCAGAAGACCCATGCACAGGGTACTGAAGTTTCGAAGGTTCTTTTTCATCACTGCTCCTTGTACTGTCCCAAGGCTGTCAAAATCTGATTCTGTTTTATGAGTTCATCGAGTATTCGACGGGAACCCCCATCAAACCGCTGATCATGTACTGATCAGCGAGGGCCATCAGTTCGGAGAACATCGCCTCCCGTGACTGCCCCAACTCCATGTGGGCCTGACACCCTTCCGGCCCCCGGTAGATCTCCGTGATTCCGAAGAGGGTGTGTCCCGTATCCCCCGACTCCGGGTCGAGGGGATTGTTCAATTCCGGTCCGCGCAGGACCGCGTAGGTCAGGACCAGGGGCTCCTGGTCCCCTTCCACATGGTGTGTTTCTCTCATGAAACCCTGATGGGTTTCAAAAAAGGTTTCCAGGCGGGCAACGTCATCATTCGGAACCCGAAAGACGATATGGAAACCGAAACAACCATTCTTGATGCTCATCGATACTCTTTCTTCTTCACTCTTACGGACACGGGGTCTCTGCGGACGGAGTCGGATCCGGCCCGGTGACCAGATCGGCAAAACTGCCGAAGGGCTCCGGCGGATTCGGCGAGCCGCTGACAAACAGGGCATTCAAAAGGTAAATCGGATCGCCGATGTCGAGCAGGTTGTCGTCATTGACATCCAGCCTGGCCAGACACTCGGGGCCCGCTCCACCCGCAAACAGGTAATCGAGACTGGTGATCACGTCACCGATGTCGATGACGAAATCCTCATTGGTGTCCGCACGGGTGAAGGAACTGGTCGCCTGCACTTCGTAGACGGTACCGTCACTGTTTCCGGTGACCGTAATCGAACCACCTTCTATGACGATGCCACCCGGGTCTTCGATCCCGGCGATGCTGATACCTTCACCGATCTGCGTCGCCACACCATTCGCGACAGAAACCTCGATGATCTCAAGGGTGCCATCTTCCGTTTGACTCGTCAGCAGGATCGTACTGGTGCATCCGACCAGCCCATTGCTCTGCTGGCACTGTTTGGTGGTGCAGCCCTTCTGCGAGGATCCCTCACTGGGGTGAGAGAAGCTGGCATTCGGATCGATCTCTCCGCTACCACCGTGAGCCATACCGTAAATAACGCAGGTCCCCTGATCAGAAACATATAGTTTTCCGGAATCCTCGTCGTAACCCATTCCGGCAGCACTACCCTCGACCGCTCCCGGCAACATCGATTTGCTGCCAAAGGGCACCGGCACAAAGAGGAAGTAATCGCGGATGAACTCGCCGCTGAGAGTCATCTCGATCAGGTGCATCTGCACTCCGGACTGGCCATTACCGATCACCAGCGAGCCGTTATTGTTATCTCCGGTACGCACGTAGGCGATACCGGTACACGGCACACCCGCCGGGAACGGACTGGGAATGATGGCGACGGGCGCAAAGTTGGCATCGAGGGCGTAGATCTGTCCATTCGCCGAGTCGGTGCAGTAGAAACGGGCACCATCTTCGGGAGCGGTCGGATTCGAGGTGATGTCGTAGATCTCGGTAAACTCGTACGGCACATCGATGGGCACTTCCTGCTCCACCTCACCGGCTCCGATGACCAGGACACTCTCTTCAATGGATGAAGTTCCCCCTTGACGGCTGGCGACACCGACGTAGACATGGGTTCCCACAGGAGGATCCACATCGATGTAGTCGCGGGCTGTTCCCGGCACTGAGACCGGATCGCCGGCCACCCCGTCGGTAATACGGGTGATCTCAAAAGTATCGGGGTTATCTGCCACCGGCGATTCCCAGCTCCACTGCAGAAGCACCTCATCAAATCCGCTGGCATCGTCATCCGGAATGACGGCACTGGAGAGAGTGCCCATGGGAGCCACATAATCGGGGATGAGGGTCGAAGGATCCTCGAGGGCATCGATGGCACTCGATCCACTCAGCAACTCATCGAGGTTGCTGTACTGGTCCCCGTCGAAATCCTGACCACCATAGAAGGAGGTCACCGGAACCGCAGTCGAGGCCGCATTGATGAAGACACGCTCCCCGGGGAAGGTCTGCTGACTGGTGCCCGAAGGTGAAACCACACTGACGGTGCCATCGCCGTTGGCGTCAACACCGCTGATCACCGAGGTGGGACTG
>JACETR010000022.1 GCA_013911165.1 Planctomycetota bacterium
GATCGGCAGCGTCGGCCAACTCTCCCGGGAAAAGGGACACGTTCACCTGATCGAAGCGCTGACCCACCTCGACCATCGATCTCAAGCAGTCCAGCTGGTGCTGGTCGGAGATGGCCCCGAGAAGAATGCCCTCTCCGAACGGGCACGGGCCCTCGGCATACACGGCCGCGTCCACTTCACCGGCTTCCAGAGCGATGTCAGCAGTGCCATCCATGCCCTCGATGTCTACGTGCAGCCGAGTCTCGAAGAAGGACTCGGCACCAGTATCCTCGATGCCCTGCAGGCGTGCCGCCCCGTGGTCGCCAGCCAGGTGGGCGGGATTCCGGAGGTCATCATCGATGGCGAAACGGGCCGTCTCGCCCCCGCCGCCAATCCAGCCCAACTGGCCGAAGCCATCGATTCCCTCCTCGATGATCGGGAAGGGGCGACCACTCTGGCCCGCGCCGGTCAGCAGCGGGCCACCCGGCACTACAGCCAGACCGCCATGATCGATGGCAACCTGCAACTGTACGCACGACTGTTGCAGAAGCAGAGAGAGGGCCGGCGATGATTCCGATTCGCGACAGTGAACCGAGCGGCATCACCCCCTACGTCACCATCGGCATCCTCGTTCTCAACGTGCTCGTCTCCATCGCTCAATACGCCGATCCGGGAATGCTGCTGATGGAGGGGGGCCTGCGACCGGCGTGGTTCCTCGGTTACCTCAATGGTGAAACGATGGGCACCATTCCCGAGGTGGAACGAAAGGATGCGCAGGCTCTCGAGCTGCTCTTCGATGGCCGCTTCGCTCCGCCCACGGAAATGCCACTGACCTTCGCCACCGCCATCCTGCCGCTGTTGCTGAGCATGTTCCTGCACGGAGGGCTGATGCATCTCATCGGCAACATGCTGTTTCTGTGGATCTTCAGTGACAACATCGAGGGCCGTCTGGGGCATGTCAGATTTCTGATTTTCTATCTGCTCTGCGGCGTCATCGCATCGCTGACCCATGTGGTGCTCAATCCGGAATCGATCACCCCGACGGTGGGTGCATCCGGAGCCATCGCCGGCATCCTTGGCGCCTACTGGCTCTGCTATCCCCACTCGAAGGTGACGCTGCTCTTCTGGATCTACGTGATCATTCGTACCTTTGAAATCCGTGCGAGCTGGTTCCTCGGTTTCTGGTTTGCCCGTGACATCTTTCGGGTGTGGGTCGGGCTCGAGGGCAGTACCGCCGTCTGGGCCCACATCGGTGGCTTTGTCATCGGCACCTGCCTGATCATCCCCTTCACTCCCCCGGGCCACTCGAACCGGGAAGTGCGCTTCCGCTGGCTGGAACGCTCCGGACTGATTCGCAAGTAAGGACACCGATGCTTGAACAACACCCGCTGCTACCGTGGATCATCTTTCCCCTGGTCGGGGCCCTCATCGGCTACGCCACCAACTGGCTCGCCGTCAAAATGCTGTTTCGCCCACGCCGCCTCGTCGGTGTCGGTCCGCTGAAGTTTCAGGGGGTCGTCCCCCGGCGTCAGGAAGCCCTCGCCGACAGCATCGCCGAGACGGTCCACGACGAATTGATCTCCGCTGAAGATGTCGCAGAGTTGGTGCAGAAGATCGCCACCAGCGATGACGTGCGCACAAAACTTCAGACGAAGATCGATGCCCTCATCGCCGAACAGTTGCAGAGCCTCGGGCCGATGGCATCCTTCCTGCCCGGAGATCTGGTCGACCGCATCAAGCAGCGTATCGAGCAGGAGGTCTTCACCTTTGTCGAAGAGATGGGATCAGACCTTCATGGCGTATTGGGTGATCAACTCGATGTGAAGGGCAAGGTGCGGGAACGCATCCTCAACTTCGAACTCGATCAGATGGAACAGCTGGTCCTGCGGGTCGCCCGCAAAGAGTTGCGCCACATCGAGATTCTCGGAGGTTTCCTCGGACTGATCGTCGGCCTGGCCCAGGCGGGCCTGCTGCAGCTCTGGAGCTGAGGTCAGAAACTTTTGAAGACCTTGGCGATGCCGGGGCCTTCAACGTGCATCTGAAACTCGTTGAAGTGACCCCACGGGGTATGCAGTACTTTGTATCCCACCGACTCGAGACGCTCTCCCACCTCGAGGAGTATCTCCCGGGATGCTTCCGGCTCAGCAGTCTGCTCTGAAAGATGGGCGAAGGAGTGCAACACCACCTGCTCGACCTCCACCTTGCGCGCATGCCACTTCAGATTTTTCAGGGTCTTGCGCACGGTGGCGGCCCGATCTTCCAGATCCTGAGGCTCCACATGCACCCAGGCGAGGACCGCTCCCCCCGGTTCGGTGGTCGCCTCGACCTCCAATTCCGGCTCCGATTCCAGATTACGCTGGTGGGATTTGAGCCAAAAATCCCTCACATGGAGCATGAGCAGCTTCATTTCGCCTCCTGAAGTGGTCAGCGATTGACCGGCTGTGGATGGGAACGCCCTGAAAGGGTAACATGTGGTCAGATCATGGCCACTTTTTCCCAAATCCCGGCCAGCCCCAATTTGTCGAGGAATCATGACCCAGGCCCAGCCCGACCTGCTGCTGAACCACCGTTACCGCCTCTCGGTCCGTATTGGCCAGGGCGGGATGGGTGAGGTGTGGCAGGCTACCGATGAGGCCCACGGATCGCGGACAGTCGCCGTCAAAATGATGCCGGATCACCTCGACGCCACTGACCGGCGCCGCTTCGAACGGGAAGTCCGGGTCCTGCGCGAGGTCCATCATCCCCATGTGGTGCCCCTCCTCGATCTGGGCTGGCACGGTGATGCCCTCTTCTACGTCATGGAATACGTCGGCCCCTTCACCCTCGAAGATGTCATCGTCGCCCACCCGGAGGGTCTCCCCGAAAACCGACGGCCGTGGCTCTTCCAGCGCGCTCTCGAACTTCTGGAAGCGCTTCAGCATCTGCACGGCCAGCGTCTGGTACACCGGGATGTCAAACCGGCGAACGTGCTGCTGAAGAGTCACCGTGAAAATGTTCAGGAAGTCGGACAGCTCCTCGAAGATGGAAACCCGAGGGCCCTGCTCGCCGACCTTGGTCTCGTCGCCCGTGCCGACCTGCACAGCGCCCTGACTCAAAGTGCCCTGGGAACGCCCCAGTACATGGCACCGGAACGCATCGAAAGTCCGATGGCCATCGATGAACGTTCCGATTTGTGGTCGGTCGGTGTGCTCCTCTATCGAGGATTGACGGGACGCTTTCCCTTTCCGCGTCTGAGCGATGCCCTCTCCCGACAGCCCGCCGCGACCATCGAAGGCCTCAATGAACCCCTCTCCGCGGTCGTCCAGTCCCTGTTGCAGTTTGAGCCGCACCGACGTCCGGCGGATGCGGGCATCGCCCGCTCGATGCTTCTCGATGCCCTCGAGGGTCATGAACAGGCTGCCACCGATCAACCGGTGATGCGCCGCACCCACCCCGCCTTCACCGGTCGCCAAAGTGCGTTGGAATCTCTCAAGACCAGCGCCGCCCTTAGCGCCCGCGGCAATGGGACGTGGCTTCACATCGAGGGAGATGAAGGGATGGGCAAAAGCTGGCTCCTGCGCCGCAGTGAGTTCCGTTCCCACGCCCTTGTCGCCGACGGCATGCAACACTTCCATGGCAGTTTTGATGGGCGTGAACCCCATGGTGGTTATCGCCACCTGCTGGAACAGGTCCTCGGTCACCTGGAGCGCCAGAGCGGCGACCCCCAAAGTGCCAGTGACTCGCTCGGCCCGTGGGGATCGCATCTGCAATCGGTGTTCCCGCGCCTCCTGGGCAATCAGTGGATCGAAGGCTGCCCTGACCAACAGGAAACGATTCCGGAAGAACTGCTCCGTGAACGGGTCTTCGATGCGGTGATCCGCTGTCTGACACAAAACTCCGAGGTCGAACCGCGTACGCTGATTCTCGAAGACATCGACCGTCTCGATGAGTTCGACATGGAACTGCTGCGACGCCTGATCTATGCCGCCGTCGATCTGCCGATCCTCGTCATCACCACCGCCCAGCCGGTCACGCGCCAGAAGGGCAGTGCCCTGCAGCGTCTCGGTCAGGATCTGGAGTTGGAAAACCGCTTCACTCTCATCACGCTCGACCCTCTCGAGGCGGATGAGGGAACCGCACTGATTCATTCATTGCTGGTACCGGAAGCAGAGGTCGATCCGGCCGTCACCGAGACCCTCTTTGAACGCAGCAATGGCGTGCCGCTCTTACTGGTACAACTCTTTGGTGGCCTTTGGAATCGCGGCGCCCTGCAACTGGATGCGGGACGGTGGACCGCATCCGCCACGGATCTTGAAGAGATTCCCGTGCCGGAAATGGCCCGCAATCACTTCCTCGATGTCCTCGAACAACTCGATGCCCAACAGCGACGGGTCCTCGATGTGGCGTCCGTCATGAGCGGACTTCTCGATTTCGATGTGCTCTGCGAAGCGTGTGGTCTCGATGAGTTTGAACTCGATACCCAGGCGCGGGTGCTGGTGCGCCAGGGCCTTCTCTATCAGGAGCCGGAAGGTTTCCGCTGGGGACACACCTGGGAACAGGAGTTTGTCGCCTCCGAACTGACCCAGCCGATGCGCCAGCGCCTGCACCTGCGGCTGGGCAAGATCCTCGAAGCGCGCTTTCAGGATGCGGATGCTCCGGTGCAGGCCATCGCCGAACACTTTTCCAGAGGTGGCGATGAATCGAAGGGGCGCGAGTGGCTGCTGAAGGCTGCGGATCGTGCCGAGTCGGCGTGGGCCCTCGACCGCGCCCTCGAACTGTGTGAGCGGGCCCTCCATGGAACGACGGATGATACGGTTCGTCGCACGCTGCTCGCACGGATTGGTGACCTGCGCTGCCGTACCGGTCAACCGGAATCGGGTCGCGAGGCCTACACCCAGGCGATGGGTCTGTGGACCGCCATCGAAGGCTGGTGGCTCGAAGAACCAGAGAAATCCCAGGAAGTCCCCGCCGAGTTGACCGAGTACGTCGACCTGATCGGCAAGATTGGCGAAGTGCAGATGCGCGCCGGCGAGTACGACCAGGCCCTCGACAGTTTTTCCAAGTCGGGAGATCTGGCACGCTTCGCCGGCATGACTTCCCTTTTGGCCAGTTCCCGCAGCCGCATGGGTGCTGCCCATACCTTCCGTGACGATCTGACCGCCGCTCAGGAGTGCTACCAGGATGCAGCCACCATCTGTGCCGGAGATGAAACCCTCGACGCCGAATATGTGGTCGCCCTCATCGGGCTCTCTTCCCTCGACCGCCGCAGCGGAAAACTGGAAGCCGCCCTCGAACGTCTCGATGAAGCGATGCCCATCGCCGAACGCAGTCAGCATCCGATGCAACGGGCCGGTATCTGGGGACAGCGGGGAACCCTTTACCAGAATCTGGGCCGCTTCAGTGATGCGGTGCAGGCATATGAGATTTCAAGACAGGTGCGCGAGGAGATCGGCGATCGCCGCGGCCTCGCCATCACACTGATGAATCAGGGTCGCATCCTGACCAGCAGTGGTGAAACCCAGCGCGCACGCGAAGTATTGCAGCAGGCCCTCGACCTTTTCCGTGAAACCGGGGATCTGCAGGGACGGATTCTGACCCTCGGAAATCTGGGCTCTCTGCACTTCCACCGCGGGGAACATCGTCAGTCACGGGAGATGCTCGAGGAATACCTGCGCCTCTCCCAACAGCACCGCATCGTTCGCGCTCAGGCGGACGCTCTCGTCAGTCTGGGAATGCTGCATTTGGAAGCCCATGAGTTTGCACCCGCCATCGAGGTGCTCGCCGAAGGACGCGAACTCTTTGAAAAGGTGGGCGATGTGCAAGGCACCCTGAGAGCCCGCCTGAATCAGGCGCGAGCGATCGGTCGCTCCGGTGACAATCGCCTCGCCCTCGAATCGGCCCAGGAGGTCGAAAAGACCGCGCGCGAAACCCGGGCCACACCCATCGTCATCGATGCCCTGCGTATTCAGGCGGAAGCGCATCGCTTGCACGGAGAACTCGATCCCGCACTGGAGAAGGTCGAGGCCGCCATCGAAATGGTCGCCGACCAGCGTCTTCCCTACGCCGAAGGCTGCTGCTGGCGAACCCTCGGCAAGGTCCAGCGCGATCGCGGTTTCGAATGGGCGGATCGTGCAGGCATCGCCTTTGAAAAATCACAGGCCATCTTCCGCGATCACGATTGCCAGCATGCCATGGCCGTGACCTGTCGCGAGTTTGCCGAGTTCCTTCTGGGAGTCGACGAAGCATCTTTGGCAGCGGAGGCCCTGACCACGGCGGCGGAGATCTTTGAGACTCTCGAGAGCCCCGTCGATCTGAAATTGACTCAGAAACTGATAGAAGCGGGAGGCCTTCATGGAACCTCTTGATTACCGCGCGCGCGCCGTGCTCGCGCGGATCCGCCAAATGCTCGACCAGTTCAGCATGAAGCTGGAAGTGGATTGGGACTACGATGTCCGCGATGTCCTCGAGCAGATTCTCACTCTGGCTGTCGGTGAGTTACAGTTCGGGGATGGAGCTCCCATCGACCGGGCTCTTCTCATCACCCGTGCCGGCGATGGTGAATTGCTCGAAGCCGGTGCAGGCTGGAGCTCGGGCGAGGAGGACCTCTCCTTCAGTCGCACCATCGTCGAGGAGACGATCCACTCCGAAAAATCTCTCCTCTGTGAGGACGCCATCGACGATCCACGCTTTCGCTCTTCCGACAGCCTCAGGGGACTCAAGGTCCTGACCCTGCTGTCGGTGCCGCTGCACATGGCCGGAACCACCAGTGGCGCCCTGTATGTGGAACGTCGCGATGCCCGCCACCTCTTCGGCGATCGTGATCGCACCTTTATCGAGGCCCTCGCCGAAACCATCGCCCCCACCGTGCACACCGCCCTGCAGCATCAGAAGAATGTCCGTGAACTGCGCCAACTGCGCTCGCGCAATGAGGCGGAATCGCGGATGGGACACATCATCGGCCAGTCCACCGCCATGCAGCGAACTCTCGAACTGGCCACCACCGCCGCCCACCTCGACCGCACCGTGCTGATCACCGGTGAATCGGGGGTCGGCAAGGAACTGCTCGCCCAGGCGATCCACACCCAGTCCCCCCGGGCCGATCAGCCCTTCGTCGTCGTCGACTGCTCCGGTCTTTCCGAATCACTGCTGGAGAGTGAGCTCTTCGGCCATGTCAAAGGGGCCTTCACCGGTGCCACCGCCGACAAGATGGGGGCCTTTGAAGCCGCCGAGGGTGGCACCGTCTTTCTCGATGAAATCAGCGACGCCTCGATGCCGATGCAACAGGCGCTGCGACGGGTGTTGCAAGAGGGAGAGATCCGCCGCGTCGGCGATCGTGACTGGCGACCGGTCAATGTCCGTGTCGTCTGTGCGACCAACCGCGATCTCGCCCGCGAAGTCGAAGAGGAGCGATTTCTCGTCGACCTCTATCATCGGATTCACGAGTTTCCACTTCGACTCCCTTCCTTGCGTGAACGAAGGGAAGATATTCCACGACTGGCCGAACACTTTGTCGCCATCTTTGGTGAACGCAAAAACCCGCCTGTCCGCGGACTCGATTCAGAAACTCTGACCCTTCTCTCCGGAAGGGACTGGCAGGCAAACAATGTCCGTGAGTTGCGCAACGTCATTCAACTGTGTGTCGACCTGACTCCCACCGAAATCATCACTGCCGATGTCCTGCAACGGGTGCTGAACATTCGCGGTGAAGAGGGACTCGCAGAAGGGGCTGAGACCGTACTTCCCCCCGAGGAAGTCCGCTTCAGTCCCGGATCACTGATCCATCTCGATCGCTCCGGCATCGCCGATCTGATCCGCTCGGTTCAGGACGAAACTCCCAAGGAGCAACGCCCCTGGGCCCAGCTGCAAAGGGAGTTTGGAGGATCGCTGATTACCGAAACTCTGCGCCAAACCAAATGGAAACTGCGACCGGCAGCAAGGCTTCTGGGTCTGTCGCCGGTGAAACTGCGCACCGAGTTCCGCCAGTGGATCGAACACCTCCTCGACCATTGTGGAGGTCGACGGGATGAAGTCGCCGATCGACTCGACATGCCCGCCGAGATCCTCGAGCGCAAACTCGCCGATCTGGGTATCGGCACTTCCAGCGAAGAAAAAACCGGAGAGGCGGAAGCATGAAGGTCGGCATCATCAAGGCTCACCTGCAGGTCCCCGGTTCCCGCTCTCTCAAAGAGAAGCGCCACGCCATCCGCAGTCTCAAGGATCAATTGCAATCGCGTTTCAAAGTCTCCGTCGCAGAAGTCGATGATCAGGACCTGCACCAGAGTGCCGTGCTCGGCGTCTCCTTCGTCGCCAGTGATGGAAAGAATGCCCAGTCACGTCTGCAAAATCTGGTGAACTTTATCGAGGACTACCGAAATGCGGTCGTCGTCGCCATCGACAAGGAAATCCTCCACGAGAATTGAGGGATTTCCTGAACTCCTGTCCCTGACAGATGGAGATCCCGGCGATTCCTGACCAAAATCGACGAACGGCCTTGGCGAACGCGGACCTCTTCGGATAACTTTGCGATTCCTCGGGACGGCCTCCACGGAAGGTGTACGACATTGAAAATCCAGGCATTGGGACACTCCTGTTTCATCCTTGAAATGGAAAACACCTCCGGTGAAGCGGTGAGAATTCTCGCGGATCCGTGGCTCGACGATCATGTGGTCGGCGATGTCGGTGGTCGCTTTCCACGGGTCCGGTCGGACTGGTCCCGATTGGGGCCCATCGACGCCGTGTGGATCTCCCACGCCCACACCGATCACCTGTGTCCCTATTCGCTGATCGCCCTGAAAGGGGAGCTCCCCGCAGGCACGGCTCTCTTCCTGCCGATCAGCCTGGCCTATCTCGAAGATGTCTTCCGTGAATATCTGCCCGAATGGCCGATCCATTTCATGGCTCAGGAAGAAGCGATCGAATGGAAGGGTCTGCAGATGCAGGCCTTCTTTAACCTGGCCCCCGAGGCCAGCAACGAAGATGACTGCATGATTCTGCTGGTCAGCAATGGTCGAGAGGCGATCCTCTCCGAGGCGGATGCCCTGTTGCCCAATGAAGATCCGGAGATTCGGGAACTGGTCGCACAGGTTCTGGGTCAGGCGGGCCCCGAGCAAAGGGTCTTCCTCACCACCCGCAATGAACTGGAAGCCTCCATGGCCAGTGTCGATGCCTCCACCCAGGACGAACGCATGGAAGCGGTCGCCCAGCAAAGGCAGCAGCTGGCTCACCACGCCGAATCGCAAATGTCCGCCAACGGCAGTGAAAACTGTGCGTGGACCACCCCCGGAACCGTGCGCCTGATCATCGGTCAGGGCATCGGCCTCCCCCACGAGATCCCCGATCCGTGGAATAAGGTCATGTTCCCGCTGACGCTGGAAGACCGGGCCCGTCTCGAGCAGGAAACGGCGGATCGTGAAGGAATGCCGGTGACCGTTTCAGCGGTGCAGGCGGGGGAAGAGCTGACGATCCGTCGTGGCCAGATCGCGATTCGTGATCGCATCGAAGGCCTCGAGGTCCTCGATACCGAAGAGGAGCGCCGCTTCGACGGCAACCTGGATCTGGTCGCCCAGTTTCCGGTCGCTCCCCTGCGGGAGGGGCAGCGGGACACCGAGGCCCAACACGTCGCAATCCTGCAATCGTTGCAGGAGCGTTACCTGCCCTATCTCATCGGCCAGCGTCAACCACCGGTGGAACACCGCCTCTCAGCGGGTCAAGGTGAGATTCGCGTGCGCATTCGATATGGCGATTCATCCCAATGGACCCCCCGTGATTACGTCGCCAACTTCCACCAGCTACAGTTTCAGGAAGTGGAAACAGACGGAGTCCCGACGGAAGAATACTGGGGCAACGATCTCGACGACTACTTCCAGGGAACCGCCGACGACTTCACGACCTTCTGCCGCACCTTCCCCGGTGGAGTGCACCACCAGTTCTGGGACTGTCTCGGCATGCCGTTCCTGAACAACGATCTGGTCGCAAAAAAGATTCGCCACCACTTCGAACAGGCGCAGGCCGGCAAAAGTGCCGCCGACTTCGTCCTGCCACTGTGGGGAATTTCTTCGGACTGAATCAGCCCTCCAGCAGATGGCGGGCGATGATGATGCGCTGGATCTGGTTGGTGCCTTCGTAGATCTGCATCACTTTGGCATCACGCATCAGCTTCTCGACCGGGTATTCCTTCGAGTAGCCGTAGCCGCCGAAGACCTGCACCGCATCCGTAGAGACCCGCATCGCCATATCTCCGGCGAAGCACTTCGCCATCGAGCACTGCTTGGTGTTGCGGGTGCCCTGATCGATCATCCATGCGGACTGGTAGGTGAGCAGACGGGCCGCTTCCACATCCCGGGCCATGTCGGCGAGCATGAACTGGATCGCCTGCTGGCGCGCGATGGGCTTGCCGAAGGCTTTCCTCTCTTGAGCATACCGAACCGACTCTTCGAGGGCACGACGACCGATGCCGACCGCAGCGGCGGCGACGCCGGGACGGGTACGATCAAAGGTCTTCATGGCGATCTGGAAACCTTTCCCCTCATCGCCGATGCGATTCTCGACGGGGACTTTGACATCCTGGAAGTTGATGAAGACGGTGTTGGAGGCGCGCTGGCCCATCATGTCTTCCTTCTTGCCGATCTCGATACCTTCCGCATCCGCAGGGATGACGAAACAGGTGATGCCCTCGTAGCCACTGCCGGGATCGGTGGTGGCGAAGAGGGTGAAGAAACGGGAATGGGCCCCGCCGGAGACCCAGGCCTTGGTGCCGTTGATAACGTAGTGATCCCCCTGCAGAACAGCGGTGGTCCGCAGACCGGCGGCATCACTGCCGGCGTCCGGCTCGGAGAGACAGTAGGAGGCGGTGCAGTGCTCCTCGGTGAGCATGCCGAGCCACTTCTGCTTCTGCTCTTCATTACCGCCGATCTGGATCGGCACGGAGGAGAGATTGTTGACGGTCATGCTGATCGCCATGCCGGCACAGCCGTAGGCGAGCTCTTCGGTGATGATCGCCTCTTCCATGTGTCCCAGATCTCCACCACCGTAGGCATCGGCGATGGTGATGTTCATCAGGCCCAACTCGAAGGCTTTGGCGGCGATTTCCGTCGGATACAGACCATCCCGGTCGTGGTGCTCGGCGGCGGGAATCACTTCGTTGGCGACAAACTCGCGGGTCATCGCCTCGAGCATCTGCTGTTCTTCGGAGAGGGCAAAGGAGACCATGGGGGCCCTTTCTGGCAGGGGGAGCGGGAAAGGCAGACAGCCCTTCGTATCCCGGTTACCTTATAGAGATAATCTGTCGCTTCCCGCCTGAAGATGCAAGGAAAGCCGGCAGTTCCGACGTCTTGTCAGGCCTGAGATCTGGTCCTTGAGGATCTGTTTCAGTCCTATTTTCAGTGCTGATTTTCAGTGCTCATTTTGAAGGAGATCCCGGTGGCCAAGGTTCTGATGGCGATGAGCGGTGGAGTCGATTCCAGCGTGGCTGCCCAGATGCTCCAGGCTGAGGGTCACGAAGTCATTGGTGCGTTCCTGCGCCTCGGCGAAGGCGGCCACGCCGCCGAGAAGAGCAAGGCGTGCTGCACGGTGGAAGACGCCATCGATGCCCGCCGGGTGGCGGACCGCCTGGATATCCCCTTTTACTCCTTCAACTACGCCGAACGCTTCCGTCGGATTATCGACTACTTCGTCGATGAGTATCGTGATGGTCGCACCCCCAATCCCTGTGCCCGCTGCAACCAGTGGATCAAGTTTGATGTCTTCCACGATCTCGCCCGCGAGCTCGGCGCGGAGTACGTCGCCACCGGTCACTATGCGCGCATCATCGAGGAGTCGGACGGGCCCCGTCTCGCCCGTGGCATCGATGGGGACAAGGATCAGTCCTACTTTCTGGCGACCATCCCCTACCCGGTTCTTAAGGAATGCCTGTTTCCGGTGGGTCACCTGCACAAGCAGGAGGTACGTGAGAAAGCCGGCCTCGGACATTTGCCCGTGGTCGACAAGGCGGAGAGCCAGGAGATCTGCTTCGTTCCCGCCAACGACTACCGAAGAGTGATTCGTCAGCAGGCTCCGGAGAGTCTCGTCGAAGGAGACATCGTCGATGAGTCCGGGGACAAGCTCGGGACTCACGAGGGATACGCCGCCTACACCGTCGGCCAACGCCGTGGTCTCGGCGTCGCCTCCACCGAGCCGAAGTACGTCGTCAAAACCGATCGCCAGACCAATCAGGTCGTCCTCGGCACCCGCGACTCGCTGATGGAGGATCGATTCTACGTCTCCGAAATGAACTGGCTGCTGCCGGAAACGCCCACCCTGCCGCTGAAGTGTTCGGTGCAGATCCGCCACGGCGGTGCACCGCAACCCTGCACCGTCCAATCCCAGCAGATCGAGGGTGTCGACGGCAGCTGGCTCGAGGTCGTCCTCGAAAAACCGCTCTTCGCCATCGCCTCGGGACAGGTCGCCGCCTTCTACACCGATGACACGGTGCTTGGCGGTGGCTGGATCGAAAAGGCGTGATCTTGGAGAACCGTTGGCTCGATGAGCAGCTGGGAAACTGGGTCAGCGATTTCCTCATCGATGACGCCGGGCAACAGGTCTCGAAAGAGATGGCGTCCCATGCCGGTGGAATTCTCAAAGCCTTTATCACTGCGGCCTGTGAATACCAGGGCAACACCGCTGACCAGCTGGGCGAAGACGACATTCGCCACAGTTTGCTCGATCATCTCCCCCGTCTCGATCTGCCTTTGTCGATCAAGAGTGGCATTCCCGAGATCTTGCGGGGATTTGTCGAAGATCTGGGCCAGCGCGGTCGACTGGCTGAATCGCAAACGCTGAGTGCGCTGATTCACGCCCTCACCCCCGAGTACCTGCAACGGATTGAGGGCAAGACTCCGACCCTGACCCGGGCGGCAGCCAAGATCGGTCGCAACGATCCGTGTCCCTGCGGCAGCGGCAAAAAATACAAGAAGTGTTGCCTGAACCTGTTGGACTCCTGATCACCCCAAAAAATGTCCCTCCCCGTGAACCGAAGTCCACGAGGAGGGGGGATGGGCCGTCCATGAGGAATTATCAATCAGGGCGCCGGTGTCACATCGATCTGGATCGGTTCCATGACCGGAGCGATGGAGACGTTGTCCACCACCAGAACTGACATGATCGGCGGATTGCCCAGAGTGTTGCAGAACTGCAGCGAGGTGCTGCCTTCCTGTAATCCCGAGTAGGTGATCCGGTTGATCTCCAGATCCTGAGTGGCAGGAAGGGTCGCCGAGGCGGTGAAACTGATCACCACTCCCGCGGTGTAACCATCGGTATGAATCTGCGTGATCTCGAAGTCGGGCGGGTTGCCGTTGTTGATGGTGGTCAAACCCAATCCGCCATCTGCACTCACGCAGTTGAGAGACAGGTTGTCGTGGCACAGACCATAACTCCAGGCCTGAACTTCTGATCCGGCTTCATTGTGATCGAGGCGGATGCTGACTTCGGTGGTCTCCCCCATTGCCACAGAGGAATCGGTTCCCTCAAGGCGGTAGGGAGGTGCTTCAGTGACCGTGATGCATACCGGGCAAATCACCGTGTCATTACCCGCAGGGCCGGAGACCACAAGGGTGATGGAGTAGTTGCCGGGTGTCATGAAGGTGTGCGACGGATTCTGCAGCACCGAGATACCACCGTCTCCAAAGTTCCAGAACCAGAAGTTGATTTCACCCTGGGAGTTGTCGGAGAAGTTGACCGTGAAGGGTGCCTCTCCCACCACTGAGTCGATCTGCATGTTGGCAATCGGCGGTGGAGACTGGACCTCGGCACAACCGAGACAGATCTTCGTATCGGATCCACCGGGTCCGGTGACCGTCAACGTGATGTCATAGCTTCCGGATGCTGCGTAGGAATGGGTCGGATTCTGCTCGGTGGAAGTCGCTCCATCTCCGAACTGCCACAACCAGGAATCGATCACTCCGGTGGAGAGATCGGTGAAGCCGATGCTCATGTCGTAGATTCCCCCGACCGGCTGGGCCGCAAGATCGGCGACAGGCGGCAACTCCTGAATGAAGATGCAGTCGGTGCACACATGGGTATCGGTTCCACCCGGTCCGGTCACCGTCAGGCTGACCGTGTAAGTCCCCGATGCCGCGTAGGCGTGAACCGGCTGGGCAAGGGTCGAAGTCGTCCCGTCACCGAAATCCCACAGGTGGGAGGTCACCGGGTTTGTGGAAAGATCGGTGAAGGTCAGATCATCACCGATGACCGCACTGTCTGTTGAAACACTGAAGTTGGCCACTGGAGCCGGGTCGAGAACGGTGATGCAATCGGTGCAGACCATCGTGTCACTGCCGCCGGGACCGTTGACGGTCAGGGTCACCACGTAGGAGCCCGGTGTGGTGTAGGTATGCAACGGATTCTCGGCGGTGGAGGTACTGCCGTCTCCAAAGCTCCAGAGGTAACCACTGATGGGACCCGTGGATTCATTGGTGAACTGAACCGGCAGGTCCCAGGTACCCGAAGTGGTCGAGGCAGAGAAAGCGGCACTGGGTGGCGGTGAAGCCACGGTAATGCAAGAACCACAGATGGCCGTGTCAGTGCCTCCTGGGCCAGTCACCGTCAAGGTCACCGTAAACAGCCCTGCAGAGGTGTAGGTGTGGGTCGGGTTCTCCTCGGTCGAGGTCGAACCATCGCCAAAGTTCCATGCATAACTGGTCACGGGTCCAGTCGAAGTGTTGGTGAACTGGACCGCAAGATCGTAGACGCCGGAGTTTCTGGAAACATCGAAGGAGGCCACCGGGGCCGGATCAACCACGCGGATGCAACCCTGACAAATCTCCGTATCAGAGCCTCCGGGACCGGTCACGGTAAGCGAGACGGTGTAATCTCCGGCAGTCGTGTAGGTATGACTGGGAGAAGCAAGCGTTGAAGTGCTGCCGTCACCAAAGTCCCACAGATAACTGTCGATGGGACCGGTCGAGGTACTCGTGAACTGAACTGGCAAGTCCCACGTACCTGAAGTGGTCGAAGTCGTGAAGGAGGCCACCGGAGCAGGGTCGGCCACGACGATGCAATCGCTGCAAATCGCGGTGTCATCCCCGCCGGGTCCTGTCACCAAAAGGGTTACCGTGTAGGTGCCTGCGGAAGTGTAGGTGTGCAGCGGGGAAGATTCCGTTGAGGAGGAACCGTCGCCGAAGTCCCAGAGATATTCGGTGATGGGTCCGCTGGAAGTGCTGGTGAACTGTACGTTCAGATCCCAGGTTCCGGACGTGGTTGAGGAAGTGAAACTTGCTTCCGGTGCCGGATGTCCAACGGTGATGCAATCGAGACAGGTAGCAAGATCGGATCCACCTGGACCACTGGCGGTCAGGGTCACCGTGTAGATGCCTTCCGAAGTGTAGGTATGGGTCGGCGATGCCTCCGTCGAGGTCGTGCCATCACCAAAGTCCCACAGCAACCCACTGATCACTCCGGTGGAGGTGCTGGTGAAAGTCACCGGCAGATCGTAGGTCCCGGAAGTGGTCGAGGTCGTGAAGCTGGCGATCGGAGCCGGATGGCCGACGGTGATACAGTCACTGCAGATCTCCGTATCGGATCCACCCGGGCCGGTGACGGTCAATGTCACCGTGTAACTGCCCTCCGCCGTGTAGGTGTGGCTCGGAGCCGGACGGGTGGACGTGGAGCCGTCGCCGAAGTCCCAGAGGTATTCGGTGATCGGTCCGCTGGAGGTACTCTCAAACTGAACCGGTAGATCGTAGGTTCCGGAAGTGGTCGAAGCAGTGAAGCTGGCGACCGGGACCGGATGATCAACGGAAATACAGCCGAGACACGTCTCCGTGTCACTGCCGCCGGGTCCACTGACCGTCAGGGTAACGGTGTAGATGCCCTCGGCGGTGTAGGTATGACTGGGGGAAGCCTCGGTGGAAGTCGTCCCGTCACCGAAGTCCCACGCGTAGTCGCTGATAACACCGGTCGATTCGTTGCTGAACTGAACCGTCAGATCGTAGGTGCCGGAAGTGGCCGAAGGCGTGAACGCCGCGGCCGGGGCCGGGTGCTCGACGCTGATGCAACTCTGGCACACAGACTGATCACTGCCACCCGGACCAGTGACGGTCAGGGAGACGGTGTAGGAGCCTTCCGCAGTGTAGGTGTGAGTCGGCGAAGCCTCGGTGGAGGTCGCCCCGTCACCAAAGTCCCACAGGTAATCGGTGATCGGACCCGTCGAAGTACTGGTGAAGGTCACCGGTAGATCGTACGGCCCGGAAGTCGTCGATGAAGTGAAGCTGGCCACAGGAGCCGGATGCTCAACCGTAATACAGCCACCGCAGATCTCCGTGTCTTCTCCGCCAGGTCCGGTGACGGTCAGCGTCACCGTGTAGGTGCCCGCCTCCGTGTAGGTATGGCTCGGAGACGATTCGGATGAAGTGGTTCCATCTCCGAAGTCCCACGAAATGCTGTCGATGACTCCGGTAGAAGTGTTGGTGAAGGTCACCGGCAGATCGTAGGTGCCGGAAGTGGTCGAAGCGGTGAAGCCGGCGATCGGTGCCGGGTGGCTGACCGTGATGCAGTCGGTGCAGATGGCGATGTCCTCACCACCCGGACCACTGGCGGTCAGGGTCACCGTGTAGGTGCCAGCCGCCGTGTAGGTGTGACTCGGTGAAGATCCCTGGCCACTGCTGCCATCTCCGAAATCCCAGACAAGGGTGTCGATGGGACCGGTCGAGGTACTCGTGAACTGGACCAGAAGATCGTAGGTTCCCGAAGTGGTCGACGAAGAGAAACCGGCCACCGGTGCCGGGTGGTCGACGGTGATACAGGCCGAGCAGATCTCGGTGTCATCTCCCCCGGGTCCACTGGCGATCAGTGTCACGGTGTAAGTACCGGCGGCAGTGTAGGTGTGACTCGGAGAGGATCCGGTTGCTGTCGATCCGTCACCGAAGTCCCACAGCAGTTCATCGATCACTCCCGTGGAAGTGCTCTGGAACTGAACCGGCAGATCGTAGGTTCCGGAAGTGGTCGAGGTCGTGAATCCGGCGATGGGAGCCGGGTGGCTGACCGTGATGCAACTCTGACAGATGGCGATGTCGGAACCGCCGGGACCCTCTGCCGTCAGGGTGACGGTGTAGGTGCCCGCTTCCGTGTAAACATGGGTCGGAGAAAGAGCGGAAGAGGTCGCCCCGTCTCCGAAGTCCCACATCAAGGTGTCGATGGGTCCGGTCGACGTACTGGTGAAGGTCACCGGCAAATCGTAAGTACCGGAAGTGGCTGAAGTCGTGAAGCTGGCCACCGGTGCCGGATCGGTCACGGTGATGCAGCTTTGACAAATCTCAGTATCGGAACCACCCGGGCCCGTTGCAGTCAGGGTTACGGTGTAAACCCCTGCAGCGGTGTAGGTATGAATCGGATTCGGGCGGTTCGAAGTGTTGCCGTCACCAAAATCCCACGACAGGGTCGTGATCGGACCGGTCGAAGTGCTGTCAAACTGCACGGGCAGATCCCAGGTCCCTGAAGTCGCAGAGACATTGAAGCTCGCCACCGGAGCCGGGTCGGACACCGAGATGCAACCCTGACAGATTTCCGTATCTGATCCGCCGGGACCGCTCACCGTCAGTGAAACGGTATAGCTTCCGGCAGTCGTGTAGGTATGGCTCGGTGAGGGCAGCGAAGAGGTGCTGCCATCGCCGAAGTCCCACAGGTAACTGTCGATGGGACCGGTCGAAGTGCTCATGAACTGAACCGGCAGATCCCACGTTCCCGCCGTCGTCGAGGCGGTAAACCCGGCCACAGGAGCCGGATGATCAATGGTGATGCAATCGGTGCAGGTGGAAGTGTCACTGCCGCCAGGACCGGTGACGGTCAGGCTGACCGTGTAGGTGCCGGCACTGGTGTAAACATGAGTCGGGTTCTCCTCGGTCGAGGAAGATCCGTCACCAAAGCTCCACTGGTAACTGTCGATAGGACCGGAGGAAAGACTGGTGAAGGTCACCGGCAGATCGTACTCACCACTGGTCTGGGAAGTGGAGAACGCGGCCACTGGCGCCGGAGAGGTCACGGTGACACAACCCGGACAGGTGATGCTGTCCGTTCCCCCCGGACCAATGACGGTCAGGGTGACGTCGTAAGTGCCCTCTTCGGTGTAGGTGTGACTCGGGTTCTGCAGATTCGAGGTGTTTCCATCGCCAAAGTCCCACGCCCAGATGCTGATGGGGCCTGAGGACTGGTCCTCAAAAGTGACGGTCAGCGGGTAGTCCCCCTGACTGTTGCCACTCTGGAAGTCGGCGACCGGGGCCGGATGGGTCACGGTGATGCAATCGGCACATTCCGCCTGATCCGATCCTCCGGGTCCGGTTGCCAGCAGGGTCACGGTGTAGGTGCCCGCTGTCGTGTAAACGTGAACCGGATTCGCTTCCGTGGAAGTCTGGCCATCGCCGAAGTCCCACAGGTAATCAGTGATCGGTCCCTGGGATGTATTCGTGAAGGAGACGGTCAGATCGTAATCCCCCGCCGTCGTCGAAGGCGTGAAGCCGGAGCTCGGTGCGGGATGAAGAACCGTGATGCAGTCGCTGCAGGTCAGGCTGTCGCTGCCCCCCGGGCCCTCCACCGTCAGGGTGACGCTGTAGGTTCCGGCGGAAGTATAGACGTGCTGGGGACTCTGTTCGGTCGAGGTGCTGCCGTCACCAAAGTCCCACATCCAGCTGTCGATGGGACCACTGGATCCATCCGTGAACTGCACGGAGAGGTCGTAGGTTCCGCTGGCCGGATCGAGAGAGAACGCCGCTTCCGGAGCCGGGTACTGGACGTCGATGCAGTCACTGCAGGTTTGTGTATCTTCACCGCCAGGACCGGTGACGGTCAGGATGACGGTAAAGAGGCCTGCTTCAGTGTAGGTGTGGGAAGGGCTCTGTTCTGCAGAGAGGTTTCCGTCGCCGAAATCCCACAGCCACTGGGTGATGGGACCGGTGGACTGATCGGCAAACTCCACCGTCAATCCCGGTTCTCCGGAAGTGGCGGAAGGAGTGAATGCGGCGATGGGTGCCGGTTCAGAAACGGTGATGCAATCGGTGCATGACAATGAATCGGAGCCGCCAGGACCGGTGACTGTCAAAGTCACGGTGTAGGTTCCTGCAAGGGTGTAAATGTGCTGGGGATTCTGTTGATCGCTGCTGTTTCCGTCACCGAATTCCCAGGTCCAGCCGGTGATCGGCCCGCTGGAACTGTCGGTAAACTGAACTGCAAGATCGCGGATGCCGGTCGTCGGGTCCGCATCAAAGCCGGCCACCGGAGGGGGTGCGGTCACCGTGACACAGCTGTCACAGATCAGGGTATCGGATCCCCCGGGACCTTCGACCTGAAGGGTGATGCTGTAGAGCCCCTCTTCCGTGTAGAGATGGGTCGGATTCTGATCGGTGGATGTGTTGCCATCCCCGAAATCCCACAGCCAGCTGTCGATGGGTCCGCTACTCAAGTCCGTAAAGTTGACGGTCAGATCGTAGGTACCGCTGTCGGGGTCAAGATCAAAGGCTGCAACCGGAGCAGGGGTCGTCACGGTAATGCAATCCTGGCAGATCGTTGTGTCTTCTCCTGAAGGACCTGTCACGGTCAAGGTCACCGTGTAGATGCCTTCAGCAGTGTAGATGTGAATCGGGTTGGCTTCGGTCGATCCATTGCCATCGCCGAAATCCCACTGCCAAGAATCCACCTCACCGGTCGAAGTGTCGGTGAATTCGACGGTCAGATCGTAATCACCTTCCGTCACACTGGACGAGAAGCTGGCGAGAGTCGGCTCAGGTCCAACACTCTCACCACCTCCACCTCCACCACACCCGGCAAGAATCAGGAGCATGGAAAGGAATGCCATCGACTTGAAGGCACTGGAGCGGATTTGGCGATATACGTCACCAAGGATAAATATATGGTTCATGGAGTCCCCACCCATCAGTTGAACGGTTCCAATCGGAATGACCAATTCACTGGAAATCGATGGCATCTCCCGGGCCGGGAAACACCTGGATTTCTTCCTCAAAAATCCCGCAGCCTTCCTCGCCACGGTGGATTGCGTACTCTCAATAAATGCCAAGGAACCGCAAATCATCTATCAAAAACTGTTCTTTGGAGTCAGTGGGACCGGGAATGAGTATGTGGGATGAAAGTCGCAGTTGATCGCGCGTCACCTTGAGCAAGGAATGAACCTCGTGTCA
Source organism: Planctomycetota bacterium (assembly GCA_013911165.1). Lineage (GTDB taxonomy): Bacteria > Planctomycetota > UBA8108 > UBA1146 > UBA1146 > UBA12191. Next base: position 20,115 of record JACETR010000022.1, read on the forward strand.
TACTCGAATCGGGGAAAAGATCCCGACTGCTCGTGAGGAGAACCATGGAAAAAGTACTGGGTATCGGTGGCGTCTTTCTTCGTTCCAGAGACCCCAAGGCTTTGTCAGAGTGGTACCGGGAGTATTTGGGTCTGCCCATCGAGCCGGAGTGGCATGGAGCAGTCCTCCCCGGAATTCCGCAGGGCATGAATCCGGTTCCGGGGATCTGGAGTGCCTTTCCCCAGAACACGGAGTACTTCGGAGACTCCCGAAATCAGGTCATGGTCAACTTCGTTGTCCGCGACGTGCAGGCCATGGTGGACCAGTTACGCGAAATGGGCTGCGACGTCGACGACAAGGTCGAATCCAATGAGTATGGCACCTTCGGCTGGGTCACCGACCCCGAGGGGCACCGGGTGGAATTGTGGCAACCCCCTGCCGCTGAAACTGTGGAAGGATCCCCATCATGAACCTGCAGCCTGATCGTCCTCTCCTCAGATCCCTTTTCATCCTGCTCTGTTTCGCCAGTCTTCTTTGCAGTGGCTGTTCAGCGGTTCAACGCCAACCCCGGATCGCAGAGCCGATTTCCTCCATCACGCCTGGTCGCTGTAAACAGGAATTGTCTTCATTTCTGGAGTTGGGCTCGCGGGCCTGTTGGAAACCGGAAGAAACAGCGGTCACTATCGACTTCCTGACTCGCAAGCTCGAAGGCTGGGGGTATCAGGTGATCCGTGAATCCCTGGATCTCCCTCGCTACCCCGGCAATGCCAACCTCATCGTGGAGAAGGTCGGCCATTCTGAACCGGATCAGATCCTCGAGATCGGAGCCCACTTTGACAGCGTCGGAAACCTGGGAGCAGACGACAATGGCAGCGGAGTGATCGGCGTCCTCGAGGTCGCCCGGGTTTTTTCTACCCTGGAAACCGGGCGCACTGTTCGCTTTTGCCTGTATGCCTGTGAAGAAGTCGGGCTTCTGGGCAGTCGTCATCATGTTCAACAGATTCTCGCCGAACCTGAAGAGGAGTTCGTCGGCCTGATCAACTTTGAAATGATCGGCTACACCGATACACAGGAGGGCAGTCAGGGTGCTCCGATTCGCATACCCTTTCTGGCAGACCTGCCCCGTACCGGAGATTTCATTCTCGTCTCAGGCAACTTTTCATCCGGGTGGCTGGGAAACCGGATCGAAGCCCACTTCGATGCCTATGAGCCGCAGCTGAAGTACTACAGCGCAAACCGGATTTCAGGTTTCTTCGCCGATGCCGCACGCAGTGACCACTCGCCCTATTGGGAAGCAGGTCTCGACGCCATCATGCTGACCGATACCGCGAACTTCCGAAATCCCCACTACCATGAGGACAGCGACACCATCGAGACGCTCGATTTTGAGTTCATGGCAAGAATCATCCGTGCAGTGGCCGCCTGCGCCATCGACTGGGCAGGGCTCTCGAAAGCCCCGTAACTCTCTTGCTCGAATCAGAACTGTATATCAAATCCCAAAATCAGATTGGCTCCCGGCTCGTTGGTTCCTGATCCATGAATCCGGTAAGCCTCGTCCGTGAGATTGGTCAAGGAAGCAAAAAATTCCAAATCCTGCTGCCAAAGATAAGTGGCATGGAGATCAAGAACGACATAACCCGGAGTTCCTCCCACCGGGATTCTCTGCGTATCGGAAAGATCTCTGGGAGACAAACGATCTTGCCGGTCTGCAGTGGTCACAACTCCACTCAAGCGGAAGCGATCCGAGAATCTCTTTTCCAGTGACAAACGGACAAGAGTTGGGGCTAATCGGGAGAGTGGAGCTTCCTCGATGACTCCTGGTGATACAGGGGTTTCCAAATCACCGGTCACCCAACTGGCGGCTCCCGTTAGCAGAACATCATTCTCCAATTCACTACGAAACCTGAAATCCCAACCGTGGGCGAGCCCTTCTCCGGAGTTCGCTTTGGTCACGATGGTATCGCCGTCCGAATTCACATCTCCGGTGGGAAAACGAACGATGAGTTGGTCGAGGCTACTCACCCAGATCACCGATTCAAACTCACTGGATCCCGTTTCAAAAATGGCTCCGATTTCTGCTGTCAGAAACTTCTCTGGATCGAGATCTGAGGCCGGAATCTCTGCGTCGCCGCTACTGGCTGCATCAAAACGGGTTAAATCTGAGAGATTGGGAGCCCGAAATGCTTGAGAAAGTCCACCGTAGATCCGCATGTCTTTGTCGACGTCATGAATCGCACGAATGCTCCCCACGACGCTGGACCAGTCTTCTTTAACAGGATCGAAGATCTCCGTATCAGAAGGGTCAGGATCGACCTTTTCCGCATCGACCTGGGCCCAGGTTCCGCGAACTCCGAGATTCAGGGTCCAATCGTCTGAGACTTCAAGAACCTGCTGGGCATAGGCTCCGACCCAATCATAAGTCGAATCATCGGCAACAGGCCCACGTGGCCGAACGCTGTCCAAATTGCCGAGAGAATCATACTGGCGGAAAAATGAGTCGATCCCCTCATGGGTCCACTCAACCCCACTCGAAAGAGGACCAAGGTCTGAATAACCAAACCAGTCCCACGATACCCCGAGAGCTTCCGTCGTCACGCCCTGAAGTCTGCGAACACCACTGGAGCGAACCCGGTCCTCTTCGTCCGCAATCTGCTGTCTCGAAACCGTTAATCGCGAAGCACTTTCGGGACCATGCTTTTTCTGCCAGCGAAGGTAGAGAAGATCTCTCTCTCCATCCAGATCCCTCTGAAGATCACTCCCCGTAGTGAGGCCCTCCCACGTACTTCCAAAAATGGTCGAATGGGTTCTCGGAACGTCTTCCTGACGATGGGACTGTGCGACAATTTCAAAAGAAAAATCGTCACCCAGATCCTGGACCCATGAAAAGTTCCCGCTCCATTCCTGATAGCCGGTCTCGGGCTGCTCTCCCTCGTCACCCCCTGCTGTGAAATCACCGTAGTCGCGATAACTGAAACCAAAGCCAATCGCGTGATCATCCGTCACTGCCGAATACTCATATCGAGAAATCGACGATTTTTCGGCGGAAGAAAGTCTCTGTAAAAAAGAACTCGATTCACCAAGCCCATCTCCAGGGCGTGGAATCCGCGAAGTCATATGAATCAATCCCCCGGCGGCATCACTGCCATGAAGAACCGAACCGGGACCGAGAATGATTTCAGCAGATTCAAGCATCCAGGGATCGACCAGAGAGATGTATTGGTTGGGTCCAGAGCGAAAGGTGGAGTTATTCAGACGGATGCCATCGATCAATGCCAAAGTGCGAAACCCTGTAAGCCCGCGGAGAAACGGTGAAACCTGCCCATAGGAGGTCCTCTGCAGATGGACTCCAGGGACCTGATCCATCAGGTCCCCTACATTTCGAGCGATGCCAATCTGGCTCTCTGGGATGTCCTCAAGATTCAGCGAAGATCGACTGAGAAGAAACCCAGGTGTTCTTCGACGTCCGCTGATGATGATTTCCTCAACTTCAGCCTCTTGTCCCTGTTTCAAGGTCGAATCAACGTCATCCCCTGCAGGAGCCTGTCCATCGAGAATCGCCAGTAGAAGAAAAAGGGTTGGAAACATGGTTTCATCTTTCTATGGGTCCAACACAGCAGAGACCGGTTTAAACAGTCGCTCATAGTTTGGCAACTATTCCGGGTTCCCTCTGTCAGAGGGTCTCATGCAATCGTCCCCTGGATCGCTCGAATGATGACCAGGTGGTGCTCTGTATGGATTCTTGCAAAGCGAACCCAGCTCACAATATCCAGAAGGCCCAACTCGTGGTGAGAGATGCCTCGTCGACTCTCCTCAGATCCAGCCTTCCCAGACTGCAATACCTGTTTCCGGATCTCATTCCAATCAGTTAAAACCCGTTGAACCAAGTTACCTAATTGCTCCTGATCGGGAGAATCCTTGGGAAGAACAAACCTCGGTGCCTCAGCAACTCCTCTGGGAATCACGCCAACCTTCAGAATCGGATGCGGAGCCTTTTCTTCTTGAACAGGTTCCCCACCTCCTTCCAACAGAACCCGAATAGCTCGGAGATTCAAACGATCGGCTCTCAAAATGTGCTCACAGTGTTGCCCCACTGACCAACCCGAAATCTTTGGATCAGCCTGCGAAATTTGTTGGAAGTCCTGACAGACCGATTCGATCTCTTGTAGCAAAGCCTGCAGGAAGTCGGCCTCTTCCTGAATTGAAAATGCTTCAGACATTGTCATCTGTGAACTCCACTCAAAAAAAAGAGGAGTGTCCCGGCAACGGAACACTCCCCTCTCCATCTCACAACCGTCGACTAAAAGCCGGGCAGAAGAATCAGATCTTCCGAATCACCGGTGGTTGCCGGTGAGCCGGGCATCTCGGCGATTCCTGCAATCACCTGCACTGGAGATCCAGTGAGAGCATTTTCACCCTGCTGATAGGAGAATCCTCGCAGGTATCGGACCGGATCGCCATTGATGTCAACGGCGACCAGCCACACGCGAACTTCCACCGCTTCACCGGCACCGGCGACATCTCCCACCCAGGGGCCCACTCCGTAGAAGAGCTGGGTCTGCTGGGAAGGATCACCCACGGCCGGATCGACACCGGCGGGAGATGGAGCAGAGTCGTTGTCGGTGAATTCCTTGACCGAGTAGAAGGCTCCTCCGACGGTCTGGTCGGCGCTGAAATCGCCAGGCAGTGTCTGGATTTCGTTCCACAACAGCGGCTTGTCATCGGCGAAGACCCCGTCCTGAGCATTCGGTGCCGTCTGCCCCGATCCGCCAGAAGGCGGGCTGATTCTCGGCGAGGACACGGCAGCGCCCACCACCAGCAGATCACCGCTGGGGGCATTCGGGGGCTGTGCATCCGAGTGCACGACCTGAAGCCAGTTGAAGTGATGGGCTCCGTAAGCCGCTGCAGCCGCTGCCAGTGAACCCGCTTCACCATTGGTGTCGAAAACAGCCGACACCGGATCTGTCGCGTCTCCCGTCGTGGAGATGGTCACCGTGCCCAGCAGTGTTTCACCGGCTTCGATGGGAATCGAAACATCCGAGGAATCGACCACCGGAACCGCTCCCCCCAGGAAACCTCCATTGGGAATGGAGGTGCTGATGTTGGTTCCACCATTCGGGGAACCTGCGGTCGCATTGGCGAAGAAGGTGGTGATGGAGAGCTGCATCGAGATCCCCGGCTCACTCAGCGGGTTTGCAAGAACTCCGTGATCGCCTTCGGTGTAAGAGAACGAGACTGCCGGCGAGAAAGCATTGGGGAATCGCAAGTTGCTCACCGGGTAAGTGGCCGTCCCTTTCGGGGTCGAGGCCATCCGTGCCATCGGCAAACCTCCACCGAGGTAACTGGGTTCGACCAGACCGGTGTAGAGACGATCATCATCGCTTCCGGAAGTGGGAATTCCGGAGATCGGCAGGCCGATGTAATCGGCGTAAAAACCGGTCCCCAGTGAATCCACCGGCACCACCAGATCGGGAGGGAAATAACCCAGCTTGTTGGCTGCGGCATTTCCGCCGATGGCAAAACTCATATGCATGTTGGTGTTGGCAGCGGCCCGACGGATATGGGTGATCGGGTCAATGCCATCGGCGATGGCAGAGATGACGTTCAGTGCCTGCTCCGTAGAAGTGCTGCCCTGAACCAGACCTTCACCGTCAAAGAAAGCCACAAGGCGCGGATTATAGTTGGGAGAGTTCTCCAGCAACTTCGCGATGTGCCCTCCGGCCACATTCAGCTCTGCACCCATAATCTTTCCGGGGCCGATGGCACTGAGGAAAGTGGAGCCGATCAGTCCACCCAGGGACTGCCCCACATAGAAGATCTCGTTGGAGAAATCGGGATTGGTGTCACCGTCGAAATCCCAGGTCGGCAGGGTTTCGGTCAGGCCTGCCAGGTCACAGACCGCCTGGGTCCAGACCGCGCGCGAACTGATGAGACTGGGGAAGTTGAGGAAGTAGGTTCCCGTAGGATCCGGCTCCCCATCCGGTCCCGGATCTCCAGTGGCGTTGTTGATCAGATCGATACCAAAGGTTCGCTCAATCCCGGGAATGCCCAGAGCAGAGGGAGTCAGTCCCACCTGAGCGGCATACGGATTGGAGGCGTCAGATCCGTGAAGCGGAGCGTCCATGGAAACCACGGCAAATCCGCTTCCGGCGCTGCAGAAGAGCGGAGCCATCGCCAGCATGTCGAAGCGACTGCGGGTAATCCCGTGCTGGAAAATGATCACCGGCCAACCGCCCGGAGGAGCCACCCCTCCCGGAGTACAGATGAGCACCGGGATTTCCGAGCTGCCCTGAACCGAAGGAACGGGATTGTAACGCGTTGGGTACGCCGGATTCGGCGCTTCAGAGGCACTCTGATAGACGACACTGTTGTCATCCGTGGTCAGGTAACCGGTCACTGCCGCACCCCAGCTGGCGGGATTCTCATTCCCCGGGTAGAAGGTCGGCAGGGTGATGGTGGCCTGCTGCAGCGTTGGGTTGAAGGGCAGGTCGCTCGGGTCAGAGATCGCTCCCACTGCCGTAAGGTATTCACCGACAGTGCTCATTCCCGGCAGAGGCGGAACCGTTGCCTGAGTCGTGGCGAAAGGAGCCTGGGCTACCGTGAGAGCCACCGCGGTGTCGAGGACATCGTTGACGCTCTGGCAGGTGAAGGTATTGGTCACCACCACGTCCGCCGGGTTGATGCCCTGACCACTCAGCAGCAGCAGGCTGTTGCCGACCATGGCGCCAACCGCGTCGGCGAAGCCGTCAATCGAGGCAACACCCGTGGCAGAAGGTATGCCGTTGGCCATACGATCGTATTGGTCGGATCGAATCACCGGATTACCGCGGAAATCGAGGACGTCATTGGTGACGACGACCATGATTCCCCGGCTGGCTCCGCCGAGACTGGTGTTGTCAGAGGCTGGCCACGGCACCCGCGGACGCACCACCATCTGGTAACCCACACTGCGGGCCATCGTCACGGTGTAATCGGAATCGGCCTGCAGCTCACGAATGATGCTGGCGGGCATGGCGACGGGTGCCTGGATCAAAGGATCAGCCACCGAAGCACTCGGCGGTGAAATCGCAATTTCAAAGACCCGCACCGACTGTCCTCCCACAACGGAGGACGGATCGAGATTGTGGGTGAAATCCAGCTGCATGGGACTCGTCACCGAGAATCCGTCGAGGAATCCCTGAGCGACAACAGGGTCACCGGTGTCGCTCGCATCCTCCGCACTGGCGAGGATCGGCGTGTTGGTGAACAACGCTCCCGGGGCTCCACCGTCGATCAGAGCGAACTCATTGAGGGCCCCGTAGGTAATGAAGACATCCGAGGGGAACGGTACCGAGAAAGCACCGGTCGAGAACTCGGCTTCGGTTGGCGGTGGCAAAACACGGTCGTTGTTACAGCCGACGAGGGTGAAAACGACGATCGCCATCAGCAATTGGATGGAAGATTGAAATTTGTTCACGAACATCTCTCGATTCACATGAGTGTAAAAATGAATCTGCTTCCCGCAGTCATCCGGGAGAAGAAATCACCGAATCAAAATCCCGAATCAGGCACCGGATCGAATGACGGACCGAGCGACGGACCGAACAATGAATCGACCGTGGCGGGCCCCCCCGCTTCAGTCACCGATTCATCGCACTGATCCATGGCACTGATCCGCACCGGGTTTCCCATCAGGAATTCGGCGGATAACCCCCTTGGATGCACACCATGGTCTAATTCACCGGAGGCTTCTTGTCAATCGGTGAAGGTCCCATAAAGGTCGATCCACGCATGTAAATACCGGTCCTGAGCCGCCTGCATTTTCAGTGAATCCTCTTCATTCAGATCGTCATACCCCGTCAGGTGCAACAGACCATGGATCACATACAAATGGAGCTCTGAGAGGGGCGTTGTCCCGTGATCCCCCGCCTGCCGCAAGGCCGCTCCGGAGGAGATGACGATTTCCCCCTCCAGGGGCCGAGAATCATCTTCACTGAAGGGAAAAGTGATCACATCCGTGGGGGTCGGATCATCGAGAAACTCGCCGTGAAGCTGGGCGATCCGTTCGTCATCGACGAAACAGATGCTGATCTCCCCGCTTCGCTCCTCCCGTTCGAGGACGAAGCGAACCAGTCGCTCAACCCGATCGGCATCGACGGGCAGGGCCTCCTGCAAATTCTCGACATGAACCAGAATCTCCGGGGAAGAATCGGCCGGAGTCATCGACGACGGGCCGTGACCGAAGCAGCGGTGGAATTCTCTTCGCCAGAATCCCCCGAACCTGTGGCCCCGTTCTCACCCGAGTCCTGCTGCTGGGCGACCGCATCTCCCGGATACTTGACTCGGCCGTGGTGAATCGCCGAAAGGACTCGCACGAAGGCATCCTCGATGCCGTGGAGGTCACTCATCGTCAAATCACATTCGTCCAATTGTCCGTCACCGGTGCGCGCCTGAATGATATTGCGGACATGCTGCCTGACCCGTGCGGGGGTCGGATCGGAGAGGGTTCTCGAGGAAGCCTCGACACCGTCTGCCAGCATCAGGATTCCCGCCTCACGGAAGGTGGGCTTCGGTCCAGGATAGCGGAACGCCTCGCGGGTCCGGTCCGCCTCTTCCTCATCGACCTGTTGTGCTTTTTTGTGGAAGAAAAATTCCACGACGGAAGTTCCGTGGTGCATCGGAATCATGTCGACGATCGGTTTGGGAAGGCGCTCTTCCTCGGCGATGCTCTTGCCATCCTTGACGTGAGCGATGACCACCAGTCGCGACATCTCCGGAGACAGGCGATCGTGGACGTTGTCGCCGCCCTGCATATTCTCGACGAAGTACCCGGGTTTGTTCATCTTGCCGATGTCGTGATAAAGCGCACCGACCCGGCACAGTAGGCCATCGGCACCGATGGTATTGGCCGCTTCTTCTGCGAGCTGGCCGACCATCAGTGAATGCTGGAATGATCCGGGTGCAAGCAGGGAAAACTCATTGAGGAGAGGCCGATGGGTATCCGCCAATTCGACGAGGCGGATCTCGGTCAGCACATCGAACCAGCGTTCCATGAAGGGCAATGCACTGGTGATCAGCACCCCCGCAGAAATGCCCCCCACCAGGCTCCACATCGCATCCTGCAGCGGAAGGGTCACTACGAAAGCGGTCACATCGAGATCACGGAATGCCAGCGGCTCAAGAAGCAGATTGCCGATGGCCTGGGTCAGTCCCGCCAAAAATCCGACGGTCAGGATGCGGGTTCGTGTTCGGACCTTCTGTACTCCCTGGACCGCCACAAGAATTCCGAGGAATTGGGCCAGGCCCATCGCCACGGCATCGATTTGCGGCTGTCTCTCGAGAACCATCAACACCGTGAAGACCACTGCCGCCGCGGCGATCAAAATTGCCTGGGCAGGTTTCAACAGGAATCCGAGCACCATTCCCAACAGGGGAACCGGCAACAGCATCACTGAAACGGTCGGGTCTTGCAGGATGATCCAGTTGGCGATCAGGAAACCGGACAGAAGCATGAAGGATCGACCCAGTGGCCAACTGGAATCGGTATTCAGGGTACGGCTCAAGAGCAGTGATCCGACGTGGATCAGCAGAACGACCGCCACCAACTCGATCCAGCGGCCGACTCCGGGGTCGCTCAGCAGATCTTGCCCCGGGGACATCCAGCCGATCAGGAAGGTGACCAGCAACACCTGAAAGGAGAGCAGAAGGATCTGCATCCAGCGGCGGTGCTGGGCCTCCTCGGAAGAGAGTTGCCCGGTGCGGGTCTGTCTCTTGCCGAAGGAGAGCCGTTGCCAGCTCTTCGTCGAGGATCTTCCTCTGGAGGAACTCATTGGAGCGACCTCACCCAATTCCTTCCAACTCCGGGTCACGCCCGATTGGCGTGCCTCGGCTCGCAGGGTCAAACCCTGCTTCCCTATTGTCGGAGGAAACGGCCATTCTGTCCAAGGGAAGCGAAGCCGGAAACGGCCCAGATCACCGCTTTTAAGCCACAAGCCCTTTCAATTAAAGGACTTAAGAATTCAGGGGGTTCCGCCCTCGTGGCGCTCGTAGGCCTTGACGATGCGGGTCACCAGGGGGTTTCTGACGATATCTGCCGCCTCCAGCTCAACCCAGGAAATCCCCTTCACCGAGCCCAGGACCCGTCTGGCATGGAGGAGGCCCGAAGGCTGCCCCTTGGGCAGGTCGAGCTGCGTCGGATCCCCGGTGACGACGATGCGCGACCGTGCACCCATCCGGGTGAGGAACATCTTCATCTGGGCCGTGGTCGTGTTCTGGGCCTCATCAAGAATGATAAAGGCATTGTTGAGGGTGCGACCACGCATGTAGGCGAGGGGCACCACCTCGATGATTTCCCGGTCGCTGTAGCGACGGACCTGATCGTAATCGAGCATCTCGTGAAGGGCGTCATAGAGAGGGCGCAGGTAAGGGTTGACCTTCTGCTGGAAATCACCGGGAAGAAAGCCGAGTTTTTCCCCCGCTTCTACCGCCGGGCGGCTGAGGATCAGCTTGCGAACTTCACCCGCCTTGAGGGCTTCGACAGCAGCCTTGACTGCGAGATAGGTTTTTCCCGTTCCTGCCGGGCCCAGTGACATGACGATGTCGTGCTTCTCCAGGGCTTCCAGATATCGGGCTTGTCCGGGTGTGCGGGCAATCTTTTGCAGACTCCCCCGAGGTAAACCCTGAGGCGCATCCCCCTCCGCCGTCGTTGAATCCTCGAACAGGTCCCCCTCGACGGAAGCCACCGAATCGCCATCGCGAAACTTTTGCAGTGCGGTATCGAGAATTTCCTCGGGAGATTTTCCTCCCCCTTTTCGGTGTGCGGTCAGCATCGCCTCGACGGCGATGCGTGCCTGCTCCACTCGATCCGCATCGCCATCGAGATCGAGACGTCGTCCGCGAGCAACAGCCTGAACGCCAAAGCCATCACGGATCATGCGCAACTGGATATCCCGAATGCCCAGAATCTCCTGGGCTTCGTCGTCATTCTCAAAATCAAAGGATACAGACACGCGGGCCTCCTCGATCAGCCATGAAGCAGGGTTCTCAGCCAGACGATCAAGGGGATCGCCAGAATGAGGCTGTCCATCATATCGAGCATTCCACCCAAACCGGGAATGGTCTCCCCTGAATTTTTTGCACCTGCGGCCCTTTTGAACGCAGATTCCTGCAGATCGGTGAGCTGACCCGCCACCGCCGCCAGAATTCCGAAGAAGATGGCCTGCGAAACGGGGAAGGTCTCATGCTGAAGAACCAGCGAGTACGCCACACCCAAGAGGCAGGCGGCACCGATGGCACCCAGCAAACCCTCGACGGTTTTTCGGGGACTCACCGGATGCAGGGGAGTTTTGCCGAAGGGGCGTCCGATCAGATAGGCGCCCGTATCGGATCCCTTGATCATGATCAGGGCACAAAGGAACAAATGAGCCCCCAGCGGATCCTCGGAAACCATGACGCAGGCGAGAACCGGAGTGACCAACCACTGGGAAACCAACAGTGCATGGAATGCACCACGCCAGCGTGCTTTGGGGATGGAGGGAACCGCTTCCGTGATCACCGGTGCAAGGAAGAGGGGCAAACCCAACATCCACGCCAGCGGAATCCCGTCTTCGAACCCGAGAGCACTTCGGTAAGCCGGAACGGACCACAGCAAAAAGGTGCCACCAAAGAGCAAGGCTCCCAAGACTCTGTCACTGACTCTGGGGGTTCCCAACTTGATGCCCTCGAGAAGTGCACCGGTACCAAAGAGAAGGGCGAGAAGAGTCAGCCCCCAGCCCTCTCCCCCAGCCCAGAGATCGAGACTGATGACCAGAATCACTCCCAGTGAAATGGGAAGTCCCCAACGCAGTCGTGCCCCAAGCCCCTTCATTGTGCCTCCGAATCCCACGCCGGCAGGCGACCGAAGCGACGGGTTCTGCGAGAGTACTGATCGAGAGCCTGATCCAGATCTGCCTCGGTAAAGTCAGGCCACAGAACCGGAGAAAAGTGCAGCTCGGCATAACTGGTTTGCCAGGGCAGAAAATTGGACAGGCGAATTTCGCCACCGGACCGGATCAGAAGATCAACGTCAGGCATTTCCGGCTCATAGAGACAGTCTTTCAGTTGGGTTCCTGCAGCGGAATTCTGCAGACGGCTTACCGCATCATTCAACTCTGCACGCCCGCCGTAATTGATGGCGAGCCTCAGGACCAGATCCCGGTTCTGCTTTGTCAGGGCGACCGTCTCTTCGAGCAACTGTCCGGTTTCATCAGGCAGCTCGGCGGTTCTTCCAATCACCCGAAAACAGATTCCCAGTCGATCCAGTTCTTCCCGTTCGGAGCGCAGGTAACGTGCCAGAAGATCGAGAAGAAAATCGACCTCTTCACGGGGACGCTCGAGGTAGTTTTCGGTCGACAGGGCGTAGCAGGTCATCTGGGAGATCCCGCGCTCCCTGACCCAGCGAGTCATGTCCCGCAACACTTCTGCCCCACGGGCATGGCCTTCCGCCCGCGACCGATTCTGGCGATTGGCCCAACGGCCATTGCCATCCATGATCACCGCCAGGTGCTCTGGCGAATCATGGGGCGAGGAAACACCCGCTTCTTCTGCCGCAGGGTTACCCCCTGCGTCTGCCGGAGTCTCCTCACGGGTCAAGCGAGCTCTCCTTCAGCGGTGAAGGGTTTGAAGAGGCACACTTCATCCCGACGCTTGCCGGTTGAAAGGATGGAAACAGGAATTCCCGTCTCCTTTTCGAGGAGATCCATGAACGGCTGCATGCTCTGTTCATTGACGACATCCCAGCCTGGCCAATTCTCGACCACCGGCTCGATGTCTTCGAGATCATCGGTTCCACCGGGGTAGGTGTGAAGGATCTCATCTCCCCTGCGATAGGCGGTGACCACCGGAACCGTTTCCCGTCCATTGAGGACATCCGCCTTCGTCAGTGCGTAACTGTCGAGGTCATTCAATTCCGCTGCGAATCGCAGGGCAGGAATATCGAGCCAACCGACTCGTCTGGGACGACCGGTCGTCGTTCCAAATTCCCCACCGGCTTCACGAAGTTCTTCCGCTTCGGTCCCATGTATCTCGGAAGGAAAAGGACCTTCCCCCACACGGGTGCAATACGCCTTGGTCACCCCTACTACGTGATCCACCTTGCGCGGAGAGAATCCGCTGCCGGTTCCCACGCCGAGGAAAGAGGGACTGGAGGACGTGACAAAGGGGTAGGTGCCGAAGTCGATATCCAGCATGCACCCCTGAGCCCCTTCAAAGAGAAGAGTCTGACCATCGTTGTGCATGGTGTTGAGGAGTTGGCGAGTATCGACAATCTGTCCCTGGAGACGGTCACGCAGTCGGGTGCAGATCTCAACCGCGGTTGCGACCCCTTCCTCGGTGCCTCCCAGTGACTGGCGACGCTCCTCAAGAAGTACCGGCAACTGCTCCTCGACAAACCCGGGACGGATCAGATCTCCCATCCTGACGCCGGTGCGTGCGAACTTGTCCTGATAGGCAGGTCCGATTCCTCGCAGGGTCGTCCCGATGGGACTGGTCGCTTTCTCTTCCGTCACCTTCTCGATCGCCCCGTGATGGGGCAGCACCACGTGGGCGCTGTCGGAGATGCGAATCTGCTGAATCGCCTCCTCGGGAAGGGACTCGACTTCCTCAAGCAATTTTTTGGGTTCGATGACCATGCCGTTGCCGAGGATCGCCAGGATCCCCCCATGCAGCACACCCATCGGCAGGTGATGGAGGACATGTTTGACGTCGCCGATGTACACCGTATGACCGGCGTTGGCGCCACCCTGGTATCGGACCACGGCTGCAACGTCTTTTGCGAGAACATCGACAATCTTGCCTTTGCCCTCGTCACCCCAATTCAATCCGACCACGCAGACATGCCGCATGTTGATGACTCCCGTCTATCGTGCCCCGCTGGCATTGTCCCGGGTGATCTCGGTACGTCCACCCATGTAAGGAACGAGAACCTCAGGAATCCGGATCGAACCGTCCTCCCGCTGATGATTCTCGAGAATGGCGATCAGAACTCTCGGAGTCGCAATCGCCGTATTATTGAGGGTGTGGCAGTAATGGACTTTGCCATCCTTGCCCCGGTACCGCAGATTCATTCTCCGCGACTGGTAATCATAGAAACGGGAAGCGGAGTGGGTTTCGCCCCAGCCCCTCGATGGCATCCACGCCTCGATATCAAATTTTCTGACCTGTCCCATACCGAGATCCCCGGTGCAGACATCGACGACCCGATAGGGAATCTCCATCGCCTGGAGAATCTCTTCCGCATTGTCACGGATGAAATCGTGGTGAGTGATGGACTCTTCCACATCCGATTTGGCGATGATGACCTGCTCCACCTTGTTGAACTGGTGGATGCGGTAAAGCCCCCGTGTATCCCGGCCTGCGGCTCCTGCCTCCCGGCGATAGCACGTGGACCAGCCACAGTACTTCAACGGCAAATCATCCTCTTCGAGGATTTCATCGGAGTGATAGGCGGTCACCGGAACTTCACTGGTTCCGGTGAGGTAAAGGTGATCTTTGGGAATCTCGTAGGTCTGTTCCTCACCCCCCGGAAAATACGCGGTTCCGAAGAGAGGTTCGTACTTGACCATCGTCGGCACCATCATCGGCACGAAACCGCGGTCGACGACATGGTCCAGAGCAAAGCGAAGGACCGCGATCTCGAGCAGTGCTCCCGCACCCTTGAGAATGTAGGTCTGCGAACCAGCCAACTTGGACGCTCTGGGGAAATCGACGATGTCGAGATCCTGAGCCAGTTCCACGTGATCCTTCGGCTCGAAATCGAACTGGGGAATCTCTCCAACGACACGCAATTCTACATTGCCACTGTCATCCGGTCCGAGGGGAACTTCGGGAGCAGCAGGCATCGGAATTCCCGACTGCAACTCTTCCAATTCGATGACCACATCGCGGAGTTCATCTCCGAGTGTCTTGATTCGATCGGAGACCTCGGCCATGCGCTGGATCGCTTCCTGTTTGGCATCTCCATCCAGGGTGGCGATCTCCTTGCCGGCATTCTTTTGGTCGTGACGCAATGTTTCCTGCTCTGTGAGCAGAACCTTGCGCTGATCATCGAGGGCGATCAGCCGATCGAGGTCGACCTGAAAACCCTTGTCTTCCGCACCCTTGCGAACCGCTTCGAGCTCCGCACGGATGTACTTGATATCGAGCATGGTACCTCTTTGATTTGCGGCAATGGGAAACCGGAATGGTATCCCCCGATCGATCGACGATAGAGGATAGTCGCCAACCGGGGCCGCTTCAATCGAGGCAGGTCAGGGAGTTTCGGAGTTTCCGAGGGCGAGCTCGACAGCCTTTCGCCCGAGACCGCTCCATTCGGCCAGATCGGTGCTTGCCCGCTCCAGCAGGCTCTCCTCCGGCTCACTCGCTCCCAGCAGGGCGGGAAGCAGCATTTCGAGAGCAGCCCTCGGGGCTCCCCCCTGAGCCAGAGTCCTGGCTTCAGAGAGGGTCCTGTCGAGGCGTGCATCGGCCCAGCGATCCGCCAGAGCCTCTAATTCGGCAGGGACTCTGGCCAACAGTCGTCGGTGAACCAATTCCACCTCAAATCTGCTGACCGGCATCTGGATCCCCTCGCTGACCACCGGCTGAAGGGTTTCAGAGATCTCGACTGCCGTTCTGATCTCGCGACCATCCTCCTGAAGGAGAGAGACTGGGCAGGTGAGAGTGACACGGACCGACCTTTGCCGGGAATCTTCCGGTTGCTCTTCCCAGACCAATCTGGATCTCCTCGCAGGACGGTCTGCCAGTCTTTCACCCAACCTTTGGGCTTCCAGCACGTGGAACTGGAGTCTTTCCCGAATCATCGGTGCCTCTGTCGGATGGCACTCGAGCCAGCGTCGGTTCAGCTGAACGATGGAATCGACCAGATCCACCCAACGTTTGGCGTCTGCCAGATGACCCGGTGATCGCGACCAGAATCGGCCTACCGGTTCCAGATCCAGGGGAGCTGAATCCGGCTGCTCGATGTTGACTTCTGTAAGTTGGAGGGGGCCAACAAGAAACAGCGAGTCTCCACTGGGGATCTCCCGGGGTTTCATCCCCGGTTCCAGAATTCTTGGGCGGAGCGGTTGAATCAGTTGCTCTCGCAACCCTCCCAGATTGACCAGGGCCTCTTCCTCTTCCATCGCCAGTCGAGCCAACTGCAACAGCGCATGGCTGCGGCGCTCCATATCGAGATTGTGTCGGGCGAGGCCGCGCAGTTTTTCGACGGCCCAACGATGGGCCTCATCGCTCTCTGAACTTCCTGCTCCCAGGGCATTCAGTCGCTGACAGGCATCGAGAACACGGGCGACTCCCCCCTCCGCCTTTGCTTCAGCGATCATCGAATGCAGTTCATCGGAAGCGGCCTTCACAAGTTCCGTGATCCGCTCCTCAACTGAAATCTCCAGCCAGGGAAGTGACTTTCGCTGGCGCAACAGATCACCGGCACTGTCGATCTCATCCCACTGAAAGGCGTTTTCCAGATCACGGAGCCAACGATCCGTCTTCAGTCGACAATGAACCCGGTGCCGCCACTGCGAGCGTAACTTCTGTGCCTGATCAGGCAGAGGCATGCCCGTAACAGTGCAGATCAGCAGTAATCGATCGAGGCGCGGAAGAAACTCCTGTAACAGATCCCCTTGTCCCGGTGAGTCGAGAACACTCAGGCGATCCTGCAGGTGTCGCCATGCCCGATCACGAATGACGGGGAAAATGGGAGTCCCTGCCGGGATACCATCGAGTTCAATCCAATAGGTGGAAGCGGTACGGAGGTCCTCTGGAAGTTCCAGATACCTTTTGAGTGCCTCTTCCCAATCGGATTCATTCCATGACTTCTGTAATCTCTCCAGTTGGCCGAGTGGATCAGTCCCCATGGGGTTACGGACAACCCCCGCTGGATTCAGATCATCTGCCCGCACTTCAGGAGCTGCGACCACCGGCAACGATGGGTCCACTGCCCCGCCCCATGGAAAAATGAGGGGGCTGATCAGAATGCCAAATTGAATCGGCAACGAG
>JACETR010000023.1 GCA_013911165.1 Planctomycetota bacterium
TTGCAGCGGGAGAAGTGATCGAACGTCCCGCCTCCGTGGTCAAAGAGTTGATTGAAAATTGCCTCGATGCCGGTTCGACGCGTATCGAAGTCGAGTTGGAAGAGGGTGGCAAGCGCCTCATTCAGGTCACGGACGATGGTCAGGGAATACAGGCTGATCAGCTACCGTTGGCTTTGGCCAGTCATGCCACTTCCAAATTACGGGATGCAGAAGGACTCGATCGCATCCTGACTCTGGGATTCCGGGGCGAAGCACTGTCGAGTATGTCCGCTGTGTCAACGATCGAGATATCTTCCCGGACTGCGGACTCGGATGTTGCTCACCGGATCATCGGCCGCCATGGTCAAACCGAAGAGGCCTCGCCGGTGGCGATGCGTCCGGGCACCCGTATTCGGGTGCAGGATCTTTTTTCCTCTGTTCCCGCGAGAAGAAAGTTTCTCAAGTCCAACTCCGCTGAAGTGGCCCGTTGCTCCGCAGTCATCAAGGCAGCGGCGATGGCCCATCCCAATGTTGCCTTCAGCCTGAGCCACGATGATCGGGTGGTTCTCAAATATCCGGCGGATCAATCTCTTCCTCAGCGTATCGCAGAGGTATTGGGTGAGGATCTGCAGGACCGGATGTTGCCGATTCTGGAGGTGGACGGGGTCAGCGGATGGATTGCCAGGCCGGATGTCCAAAGAAGAAACTCGGATGGGATCTGGACCTTTCTCAATGGGCGCACCCTGAAGGACAAAGTCTTGCAGCATGGTGTCAGGGAAGGGTTCAGGGGTTACCAGATCCCGGGATTTTTCCCTGTGGCTGTCGTCGGAGTGGAAGTGGATCCAGGTGAGGTGGATATCAATGTTCATCCCTCCAAGCTGGAAGTCCGATTCCGCAATCGTGAAGAAATTCATCGCCGCATTCGCCGGGCGATCAGAGCGACCCTCGAGCAAGAGGGTTCAGTACCGAGACTGCAAATGGATGCACCCCAGTCGATGCCTTCGGGCATCCCTGTTGCAAACTCAGGGTCTGAAGTGCAGCCGGCGTCTCTCGGGAATGAGAACATTGTTTACTCTCCAGCCAGTTCCAGTTTTTCTCCGGAGCACTCAGTGGCAGAAGGTTCGACCATCGTCACGGAAACTGAAGGCACTGTCGCCGGGGCTGCTGAATTCGGAACCGGAATCCCTGCGGACAAAATGGTCTCCGGCGGGAGTGGAAATCTGGTCGGAGAATCGGTCAGGGTTTTCCAGGTGAATGATGCGTTCCTTATCCTCGAGGAAGAGGACGGCCTCAGGGTGATCGACCAGCATGCCCTTCATGAAAAGGTGCTCTACGAAGAGATTCTCGAGCAACGGGAAAAAGGTGGAGCGACTCAGGGGCTTCTGGTTCCTGAAACGGTAAATCTTGATCCGAGGCAGTGGACCATCTTTGTGGAAACCCGCGAGTCCCTTGCGGAATTGGGGCTGCAGGCGGAAGAGTTTGGCGAAGGTGTCGCCTTGATCCGTTCAGTCCCCCATGGATTCGAGGGGCGATCACCTGCCCATTTGCTCCGTGATATCCTCTCCCTGATGGAGCCGGTGGTTTCCTCGGGAGCACCGCTTCCAGACCTCAGGGAGCGACTGCTGCAGACGATGGCCTGCAAAGCCGCGGTCAAGGCGGGTCAGCCGTTGTCACCGGAGGCGCAGGAGGATCTGGTCCGGGCGAGAGACAGAGCCTTTCAGCCAGAAAACTGTCCACATGGCCGCCCGTCTGAATTGTTTATTTCGTGGCAGGAATTACAGCGGCGATTCGATCGCAAATAGTCCAGATTTCTTCCTGACCCCCGGCAAGCGTGGTAATTTTCAGATAAGATCAGGGTCGTTAAAACTGATCTGGAACCATGGGACAGCCGCACTGTTTTTCGCCATGGTTTGACGAAAGGCTTTTGATGGAACGTACCCCTCAGGAACCCTCCCTGCTGATCGCCCTTGAGGCGGGTCTGGCAGCGACATTCCGCAGAAGGATCAGGGATCGCCTGAAATCCTTCGGTGTGGAGGCGACTCTGGTGGAGGGGCAAGGCCGCAATTACCTGGAAGTCCATGGAGATGTCGAACCGCTCCGGACCCTTGCGCTCGATTCCTGGAAGGGAGTCGAGAAAGCACTGTTCCTGGGTACGGCCCACCGGCACGTCCACCGCAATGCCCATGGCAATGATTCAACGGTTCAGGTAGGAAATATCACCGTCGGCGGAGGTGGCTTCTCCATCATCGCCGGTCCCTGTGCCATCGAAGAAGAGGAGAGAACACTCCGTCTGGCTGCTTCAGTGGCCTCCTCAGGAGCGCAGCTCTTCCGTGGTGGCGCGTACAAACCCCGCACTTCTCCCTATGCGTTTCAGGGAATGGGTGAGAAGGGACTGAAGATACTGGAGCGAGCCAGAGAGGAAACAGGGCTCGGCATCGTCACGGAGATCCTTGATCCCCGCGATGTTGAAAAGGTATCCGAGTCTGCAGATCTCTTGCAGGTGGGCAGCAGAAACATGCACAACTATTCCCTTCTCAAAGAGTTGGGACAGATTCGTGCGCCGATTCTTCTTAAACGCGGCTTCTCATCCACCAGTGAAGAACTCATGTTGGCGGCGGAGTACATTCTTTCAGGTGGCAACACCAACGTCATTCTTTGTGAGCGCGGAATCCGTTGTGCTGCCGCTTCGAGACAGGTTGTGCTCGATCTGGGAGTCGTTCCCGAGTTGAAGAAGAAAACCCATCTTCCCGTAGTTGTCGATCCTTCCCATGGCTCTGCAGAAGCCTATCGGGTTCCTGCGCTGGCTAAAGCGGCCGTCGCTGCAGGGGCAGACGGATTGCTGGTGGAAGTTCACGATCAACCGGAGGAAGCCCTGTCCGATGGCAGGCAGGCTTTGTCACCGGAAGAGTTCAAAAATTTGGTACCGGTGCTTTCTGGTCTTCACGAGTCGCTTCGATCGCTCGAGTCCAGATCTGGAGGAGCGGTGGCCAGCACCCGAGGCATGGAGGAAGTTTGAGCCCAGCTGAGTTAACACACGTCCCAGGATTCAAGACCCGGGAGGTGGGATCAGGAGGGCTCCTCCACATCCGTCCGGAAGAGCGCAGAAAAACCAGTTCCTTGCGATTGACCTGGGTGGCAGACCTGGGGCCCCACAACGCCAGGCGCTGCCTTGTTCCCGCTTGCCTGATGCGGGGGACCCGTGAGTTCCCTTCACAAAGATTACTGAATCTTCGAACTGAAGAACTTTGGGGGCTTTCCGCTTCCACTTCCGTCGATCGGTGGGGCCAAAGGCATCTGATCTCCCTGCGAGCCGAATTCCCTGACGAAGGTCACCTTCCACATGGGGAAAGGGTCTTTGAGGATGCCATCCATCTACTCGACCAACTGATCCACGAGCCCAATCTTGTGGAAGGCTTGTTCCCTGAAGAGATTGTTGAATCGGAGATTCTCCAGCAACGCAGGTCGATCGAGGGTCGCATCGACAATAAATCAGGCTGGGCCTACCAAAGGTGTCTCGAAGAAGCATGCTTTGATGAGCCGTGGCGCTATCACCAGCAGGGAACATTGGACGACCTCAAGCATGTGACCCCTGCGGATTTGACTGCACTGTGGAATGAACTCATTTCCCATCAGCCGCTTCATGTCCACTTCAGTGGGAAAATGGCAGAAGATCGGGTGGTGGATCACCTCTCCACCCTCTTCAGGGGCAATCATGCCACTGGGGATTCGTTGTCACCACGCCAGGCAATTCGGGCTGCGAAGGAACCTCGTGAAATGGTGGAGCATGCAAAGGTTCAACAATCGAACCTGATCATGTCTTTCCGGACGATGATTTCCTATGAACACCCTCTCAACGAACCGTTGATGGTGGCCAATGGCATTCTCGGCAGTTTTCCCCACTCGCGTCTCTTCACGCAGGTCCGGGAAAAAGAAAGCCTTTGTTATTCCATCCACTCACAGGTCGACAGCAATATGGGGATGATGTTCATCAGTTCTGGTGTTGACCACGACACCGTGGATCAGGCTCGGACAGGCATCGACAAGCAGTTGGAGTTTGTCCGCAACGGTGAGTTTTCTGAGGAAGAATTCGAGATGACTTTGGCAGCTATCGACTCCCGCCTGAGAATGGTTCAGGACAGTCCGGCAGCCCTGGCCGACTATGATCTTCGCAGTCGTCTCTCAGGCAGAAACCCCGGACTTGAAAAACTTCGAAAGCGGGTGGCTTCGGTGACCCGAGACGAAGTCGTCGCAGCGATGGAATTGGTTCACCCCGATCTGACATATGTTCTGGCACCGGAGGAGAGCTCGTGAGTTGGTCTGAAGATTCCACCATTCTCGAAAATTCAACCTTGCAAGAGAGAGTGGTCGAAAGAGTTCACTCCAGTGGAGCTCGAGTGGCTTTTTGTCACAAGCAGGGGTATCTGCGCACCTATGCATGTTTCGCCACCAATTTTGGCAGTGTCGATGACCGCTTTCGAATCGGTGGAGGGGACGAAATCGTCCTGCCTGATGGTGTCGCACATTTTCTTGAACACAAAATGTTTGAAGGAATCGAAGAAGACGCCTTTCAGGAGTTCAGCCGTTTGGGTGCGAGTGCCAATGCGTTCACTGGATTCAATGGGACTTCATACCTCTTTTCCTGTACCGATCATTTTTATGAGTGTCTGAGCCATCTGGTCCGGTTCGTGCAATCTCCTCACTTCACCGAGGAAAATGTGGAGAAGGAGAAGGGGATCATCGGCCAGGAAATTCGCATGTACGAAGACATGCCCGGCTGGAGGGTCTACTTCAATCTTTTGGAGGGGATGTACGCTCACCATCCAGTGTCCAAGGACATTGCCGGTACGGTGGAGACGATTTCGGGAATCGATGCACCGATGCTCCAGCGTTGCTGGGAGTCTTTTTATCACCCGTCGAACATGATTCTGTTTGCTGTGGGTGATCAATCCGAAGAAGAGTTTTTCGATCATGCCGATCGCCTGTTACAGGAAAAGGATCTTGGTCCCGCTCCTGCACTTGAAAAGATCGTCACGCTTGAAGAAGCGACTCCTGCACAAGCTCAGGTGCGTCAGGAGATGCAGGTCGGGCGATCAAAATTGCTCTTCGGTTGGAAAGATATTCATCCCGGGCTTTCCGGTCAGGATATGGTGCGCAAGGAATTGGTTTCTGACCTGGTTCTGGAATGTGTTTTTGGTCAGAGCGGGGCACTCTTCGAGAAGTTGCAGGAAGCCAATCTTGTCGACGACTCATTCGGTGGGGGCTACATGATCTATGGGGATGTGGGTCATTCCGCCATCGGCGGAGATGTGGTCGATCCGGAAAAGGTTCTTGAAGTCATTCGGGCAGAGTTACCCCAAATCCTCTCTTCAGGCATCTCTGAGGCAGATATTGATCGACAGAGAAAAGCAGCTACCGGCCAACTTTTGAAAAGTTTCAACTCGCTTGAGAATATCGCTGGCAGTTATTGTAGTTCTCGATTCATGGGAGCAGATCCATTCGAGGTGGTTGATCTCCTGAACAAGATTCAGCCCTCAGAGGTGGCAGACCGGCTTCATGATCATGTGCGACCAGAGAATCTGGTCAGTTCGATCATTTCGCCAGCACAGGGCTGATCCTGAAATCTGATACAGTTCATAGCCTGGATCGTTGATCGCGATCAACGGTGAGTCGAAAAATGTCTGATCGGTGATCTGATCACCGGTTGATGGATGGGGAAGATACATGGCTCAACACTGGAAAATTCTCGTCTGGCTCATCGCCGGAGTCATCGTTGGATTGCTTTTACAGCAAATCACGGAGGCTCCTGGATCGATAGGTGCAACCCTCGGATCGACCAGCGATGGCAAGGTCGTGGTTCAATCCATCTCCAGAAACCTGACTCCCAAAGGCCGGACTGCTGCCGAGAAACTGACTGTGGGAGACCGGATTAGCAAGATTGCCATCAATGCTGGAATGGCGGATGAAAATCTTCTCGACACTGTTTCAAGCCCGGAGGAAGTCACCGCATTTCTCTCTGCTGCAGGTGCGGGGGGGGTAGCGACCATCACTCTGGAAGATGGAACCGAGAAGAGTTGTCAGGTAATTCTGGATCCCGCTTCTGACAGGTCCCGTTATTTGTACCCATTCGTATTTTTGGCAGACATCTTCATGCGGTTGCTCAAGATGCTGATCATGCCACTGGTCTTCACTTCCATCGTGACCGGCGTTGCCGGTCTGGGAGGTGGTGAAGACTTCGGCCGATTGGGCCGCAGAACCTTTGGTTACTACGTCACAACTTCATTTCTGGCCGTAGGCCTTGGTCTGATTCTCGTCAATCTGATACGACCCGGAGACGGGGCCCAGCTGGGGCTTTCGACTGCGGCACAGTTTGGGCAGGAGTCCGAGAACTGGCTCGATATTCTTCGTCGCATGGTTCCAGAGAATGTCTTTGATGCGTTTACCGGCAACGGAAACATGTTGCAGGTGATCTTTTTCGCCCTGTTGTTTGGTTTCTTCATTACCCGGGCACCCGAGAAACCGAAGAAGATCCTGACCGAACTTCTCGATTCAGCATTTCAGGTGGTCATGTTGATGGCTTCATGGGTGATGAAGCTCGTTCCTTATGGTGTTTTCTGCTTGCTGGTCAAGGTGGTGGGTGAGACCGGATTCGATGTGTTCATTCCATTGAGCACCTACATGCTGACGGTTTTCCTCGCACTGGTGATTCATGCCGTTGTGGTTCTGCCTATTTTGCTCAGCGTTGCCGCAAGGGTCTCTCCGCTGAAATGGTTCAGGGCAATGAGTCCGGTATTGATGACCGCATTCTCGACTTCTTCGTCTTCCCTGACACTTCCCACAACTCTCAATACCCTCAAGAGTCGGGGCAAGGTTTCCAATAAGACCAGTTCGTTCGTGGCACCTTTGGGGGCGACGGTGAACATGGACGGAACCGCGCTCTACGAGTGTATTGGAGTGGTGTTCCTGGCTCAGTATTACGCCACTGCGGGAGATTACGTCTTGACCTTCGGCTCTCAGGTCACAGTCGTCATGGCGGCATTTCTTGCTTCCATTGGTGCGGCAGGGATTCCTTCTGCTGGACTGATCATGATGCTGACGATTCTCAGTGCTCTCAAGTTGCCCCTGGAAGGTGCCGCTCTTTTGTTGGCAGTGGACCGTCCACTCGACATGTGCCGAACGATGGTCAATGTCTGGAGTGATACGGTCGGTTCTGCCATTGTGGCGACCCGTGAGGGGGAGAAGGGGCTTGGTGACTTTGAGACTGCGGAAGCCGCTGAAAGTTGACCGTCCCGATCGACTCGCCCCACCGGTAGGTGGCATGGTATGCTTTGGCCTGCAAGACAAGTGTAAGGAAGGATCGCGACATGGGAGTACCCGCAACGCAGCTGAGAGTCGGACAGGTCATCAATTTCGAAGATGATCTGTGGGTTTGCGTCAAACTTGAACAGAAGAAACTCTCCAAGGGTGGAGGAGCGGTCCAGGCAAAGCTGAAGAACCTGCAGCGCGGGGATCACATCACTCACCGGTTCCGTTCTGCGGACAAGGTTGAGACGGCTTATCTCGATAAAAAGAATTGCGAGTATCTCTACCCCGAGGGTGAGAACTTCATCTTTATGGATACCGCTGACTATGAGCAGTACCAACTGCACGCAGACTTTGTCGGCGATCTGATGCCGTTTGTGAAACACAACGAGCACGTCACGGTGACCTTCTACGAAGAGAAGCCCGTTTCAGTCGATTTGCCCCCATCAGTGGTGTTGCAGATTGCCGAGACGGAGCCCGGCTTCAAGGGTGACAGTGTGAATAACGTCTACAAACCGGCAAAACTGGAGACTGGACTCGAGATCAAGATCCCGAACCACGTCAATGAAGGTGATCTGGTCAAGATCTCCACCGAAACCGGTGACTTCATTGAAAGGGTCAAGGCCTGACCGAAGACTCTGTGGTTGGAAAACCCGGTTATCGAGATCAAACCTCGTCAGGTCGTCAGTGACCTGTCGAGGTTTTTTCGCAGGGATCGCATCCCTTTGCAGAACTGTTTCTGTCCACCCATGGATGGATGGCGGATGTAACCTGCGTCGTATCCCAGGTTGGCAAGTGTCTGTTGTGAGACTCGGCCGATGGCGTGAACACTGGCTCCCGGAAACAGGGCGATGAAATCGCGCAGGATCGGCTCACCCGCCGACTCTTCATCACGGCGCGGTTTTCTGTTGGTCAAAGGCTCACCTGATTTGCAGGGGTGCCAGGGAACGGCGTTCCAAAGAACCAGCCTGGAATCTCCGGCGATCTCGCCCCAGACGATGGTCGCGGATCTTTCCTTGTAGGGTTTGTCCGCAAGGGAGGATCTCTTCATCGGTCTTCCCTGTGCCCAATCCAGAGTCTCTGGTCCGAGGATCAGGTTTTCCCCGGTAAAAGGAATACCCGTGAAGCGGCAGCCAGCCCAACCCGCAGCCTCACCGACCAGGATCGCCTGTGCCCCTTCGTGGGCGAGGAGATATTGGCGCAGATTTGATCGACGGATTGCCGGTCCCTTTGCGAGGTCCAGTTGGGGGTCACGATCGCGCCATGGATTGAACAGGTTTTCAGGAGAAGGACCGGAGATCTTCCGAAGAAAACGGTCGACCGATTTCTTGAAATCAGCGGACATCACGAATCTCCTGTCTCATGCAAAACACACTTCCACCCGATTTGAGAAATTCACCGGTATCCACCTCAATAATCTGGAATCCATTCCCGGTCAATTGGGCACAGGTGCGTGGGGTCTGGCTGGTGATGAAAACATGGGAGCCATCCGGGCACCACATGTTTCCCGCCAACCTGGTTTTTGCTTCATTGGGATCGACCTCGATGAGGTTATCAAATGCTGCCTCGAGAAGCTGGATTCCCTCAGCGGTGAAAGCTTCCCGGACGAAAGCGGCAGTCGATTCATTGAGCAGGGCGAGTGCCGTGTCGAGGTGATAGAAATCTGCAGTTGGAAGTTCGAGCAACGCGAGATCGAGGCCGAGGAGTTGACCGGCAGCGAGATGTCCCGCTTCCTCACTGCGTGGTCCCAGACCGCACCAGAGGAGAGGGCGCTGGAGATCACGCAGTGAGTCTCCATTTCCCTCCCATGAAACAATTTCAGCAGGAAGGGAATCGCAGTGAAGCCCCAACTGATCATAGACCTGTCGATGCTGATCACTCTCCGGAACACGATTGGGGTGATTCATACGACCGAGGACGACTCTGGGTAATCCATCGCCGTCCGAAGTGCAAAGGGAAGGATTGGCCGTGAAGACCGCATCCACCTGTTCTTTCATGGGGTCGAGCTCATGAATGGTGAGCCCGAGTCTGCGGATTTTATCGCACAGTGTTTCCCATTGATCCTGAGCTCTTCTTTTGTCGACATTCCCGATCTGGCCTTTCATATGCTCGTTTCGGACGTCGGTGATATCAAAGTAGAGAGGGGGGCCGACGAGCACTCCAGTGACGGGCCCCGGCGGGGAGCTGTCCCATCGCGTTGAATCCCATTCCTGCCGGTTGCGAATCGTTTTCATTTTTCGTCTTTCTCACATTCCGCTCCGAGAAGGGGGAGCAGGTTCTGCAGGGCTTTTCGATGAAGTACCGGCAGTTTGCTGGAAGCTTCAGCATCGATGAGACGAGCTTCATCAGGAACGGGGCCCTGCCAACTGCAGAGCACCGGCTGAACATCCAATTGGCGATGTGTGATGGTGTGGCGGAACCGATCACCAAAGCCGATGATCACCGGTGTTCCAAGATTCCGCCGGGCAAACTCTTCAATCAGAGCTGTTTCCGCGTCGATGTCGCCTTCGGATCTGGCGAGGACCGGTCCCGGATGATTTTTGAGCAATTCAGTATTGCCCGGGAGTAACAGTATTTTTTCGTTCCATGAAAAAAGTGCGCTGATCCACTGTTGTTTTTCGACAGTACGACGCTTCTTCGGTTGCGGCCAACGATGCGGTTCACCAGCGATTCGAGCCTGACAATCCTCAGCGATGGGGCACTCATCACATTTCGGATTTCTGGGAGTACAGATCGTTCTTCCCAAGTCCATCATCGCCTGGTTGTGATCTCCCGGTCGATCCGAGTGCAGCCACTCAGTAGAGACTTCACGGATCCTGAGTTTGGTTTCACCTCGCTTGGGATCCCCTGAAAGTGTCTGGTGACGACAAATCACCCGTTCCACATTTCCGTCAACCACTGCCAGTTCGGAGCCAAATGCAATGCTGCAGATGGCGGCTGTGGTGTATTCACCGACTCCCGGTAATGCCCGAACCTCTTCAGGGTCACGGGGAAACTGCGATCGATGTTCCTCGACCATTTTTTTGGCCGCCCGATGGAGGTTTCGTCCCCGGGAGTAGTAACCCAGGCCTGCCCAGTCCTCGAGGACCGACTCCTCATCGGCGCTGGCGAGTTGGGCGATATCAGGATAGTGATCCATGAACTTGTTCCAGTAGGGGATGACAGTGGAAATCTGTGTTTGTTGAAGCATGACTTCAGAAAGCCAGATCCCATAGGGATCCCCACAGCCCCTCCACGGCATCCCATGAGCATCAGGGGTATACCACTGAAGAAGCCGTGTTGAGATCGGATTCGGGGCCTCGGAAGTATTCATGGATCCTGACAAGTCCTGTTCATGGGATTGGCAATCGACCCCAGATTGACTAAATTCGGAGGTATGAGCAATACCTTCGGCGAGTACCTGCGTATTACGACATGGGGAGAGTCCCATGGCCCTGGAATCGGTGTGGTGATCGACGGCCTGCCCGCCGGTTTGCCAGTCACACCCGAACTGCTTCAACGGCAGCTCAAAAGGCGCAGGCCGGGTGGTGCATTGTCCTCTCCCCGCAGAGAGCCGGACGAACCACAGATTCTCTCCGGTGTTTTTGAGGGAAGAACCCTTGGAACTCCTCTTTCGATCTACATTGAGAGCAGCGATGTCCGCTCTCAGGATTATGATTCCCTCGCAGACATCTATCGGCCTGGACACGCAGATTTCACGACGGAAGCCCGATACGGACATCGCGACCCTCGTGGAGGTGGACGGGCGAGTGCCCGGGAGACTGCAGCCCGGGTTGCAGCAGGGGCGATCGCTGCGGAATTTCTTCGACTTGAGCACGGGATTGAAATTGTCGGTTGGGTTTCGGAAGTGGCGGGGGTACGTGCCCCGGTCGACATCGATCAACTGACAGTGGAAAACGTAGACCAAAGCCAGATCCGTTGTCCCGATACTGAGACTTCTGCACGGTTTGAAGCGGAAATCGCCCGGGCAAGAGACGAAGGCGAGAGTCTCGGAGGCTGGGTAGGAGTCGTGGCTCGCGGGGTTCCCGCTGGCTGGGGGGATCCGGTCTTTGGAAAAATGAAAGCATGGCTGGGGCTTGCCATGTTGTCGATTCCCGCCACCGTTGCTCTCGAAATAGGCGATGGTATTGCTGCTACTGGAAGAATGGGCAGTGACAACAACGATGCTTACGACACCAATGAAGAGGGTGTTGTGATCCAAAAAACCAACCGCAGTGGTGGTCTGCAGGGCGGGATTACCAGTGGAGCTCCGATTTGGATGAGGGTGGGTTTCAAGCCGACTTCAACCATCCGCAAATCCCAGGAGTCTGTCAAAAAGAGTGGTGAAGCCACCACGTTTTCAGGAACCGGGCGACACGATCCCTGTGTACTCCCCAGAGCGGTCCCGATTGTCGAATCGATGTTGGCGCTGGTCCTTGCTGACAGGCTTTTGGCACGGCGTGCGATTCCCCCCTTTGAAGGAGAGTGATGCATGTCCTGGATTCAGCAACAAAACCCCGAAGATGATTCGAGCGGAATCCTTTCGCGGGTATACGCCGCAGCGGGTGGGCGTGCTGGTGAGGTTTCTGAGATTCTGAAAGTGATGTCATTGCGATCAGACCTTCTCGATTCTTTCATGAAGTTCTATGTCCAACTGATGAAAAGTCCCGGAGAACTGACTTCCGCTGAACGTGAATGGCTCGCTGTCATCACCAGCAAGGTCAATCACTGTCACTACTGAATCGAATCCCATCTGAGAGACCTTGCTTCCGCTGAAGGCGGTGAGTCTCTCGCCCGCTCGGTTCGATCGGGACAGCCTGATTTCGACTCTCTCGATTCACGTCAAAAAGCATTGGGCTACTTTGCACTCAAGCTCGCAAAGTTGTCTGGGGAGCACACTGGCGAAGACCTTCAAATTCTCCGGGAAGCGGGATTCTCTGATTCGCAAATCCTGGAGGCAATTCATGTCGTCGGGTTTTTCAGTCACATCAATCGAGTCGCTGAAGCAACAGGAGTGGATCTGGAGACGTGGATGCCTCCTGCGGATATTCCGTCAAAAGAGGACTGATTACCGAATGTTACTGAAGTACAATGAATCAGTGCTTTTCTGGAACTGATGGGCGTGCTCCAGCCGTTTCTTTTGCAGAAAAAAACGTGCACAAGCCCAGTGCTAATTTCGCTGTGCCATTTTTGTGAGGACCCGGAAATCTCCATGAACGCAGAATCCCAAAATCAATCTGGCAAAGATCTGGATCTGCTTTTGAAGCGGATTCAGCGCAGGCGGATCTATCTGAAGATGCTTCGATCTTTGGAGGGCGCTCTGTGTGGAAGCCTGCTGATTGCTGCGATTCTCATTTTGGTGGACAAACTGTACCAACCGGTGACAGCCACTGACCAAAAGCTTTGGGCTTCGGGAGTGGCATTTCTTCTCTATCTCCTCGGTTCAGTTTTCAGATACAAATCGACGACCCTCTCCGGGGCTGTCGAAGTGGAAAAGAACTCACGTATTCCGCAAACGATTTCCACTGCGATCTACGCGCGGGATGGAAAACTCACCGAGGACACTTCCAAAAAGGTGATCGCGGATGCGAATGAAGTTTCCGGATCCGTCGATCTGAAGCGGGCTCTCCCTGTCGCCAATCTGTGGCCTGGGAAAGTGCTTTGGACTTGTACCGTTCTTTTCGTAGTCAGCCTGTTCGTTCCTGCCATGGACTTGCTGGGTACACAGGCCATGGTCGAAGAAGAACGTAAAGATTCTGCCAGAGCATTGCGCAAGGAGAAGGCCCTCGTCCGTCGTCTGGAAAAGGTTGAGGAGATTTCAAAAAAGCATGAGGTCTCAAAAGAGGTTCGGGACGTCATCCAGAAGATTTCAGACAATCAGAAGAAAAACCTTCAGGCGGCCAAATCTCCAACTGCGGAAAAGCGGACTTCCGCAGATCTGCAAGAGCAATTGAATCGACAGAAGTCCAAAGTCGCAGCTGCAAAGAAGAGCATGAAGAGCGATTCTTCCAAAGAGTCGGTTAATCGACTCAAGGAGAGGCTGGATTCATTGAGTCAACAATCCTCCCCTGAGATGCGAAGGTTGGCCAAGGCTTTACAAGAGGACGATCTTGGTCAAATCGCTACTGCTTTGGATGCATTGGCAAAAAAATTCGGAGAGAACCCTGAAGCCATGAAGCGTTTGGGAGATGAACTCCGCAAAATGATGGGACGCAAACCGGAGCGGAGTGGAAAATCGGGTGAGTCTGGATCCAAAGATGAGGATCTGGTCAATGATCTGGAACAACTCTCACGAATGCTCAAAGACCTCGCAATGCTGGATCAGGTCAAGGATCAACTGGAGTTCACCGAGGCCGAGTTGAGTCAGTTGGCTCAGGAGTGGCCTGAGGGTGATCCGCCCAAGATCTGTCCCGATTGTCTCGCCGGAAAGTGCGACGCCAACTCAGGTGGAACGTGAAGCGGGGGCAGTCCCGGTGGGCAAGGTCTTGTCCACATTAACAACAAGAGCAAGCAACCGGGTGCACAGGCTGGCGCTTCCTCTGGCGGAAAAGGTATGGGTCAGGGAACCAACCCCGGGCAGGGCGGCGGAAATCCCGAAGCGATTGGTGGCAAGCCAGGGGAATTCAAGACGGAGCAGCTTCCCGGTGGAGGCCCCAACCCCGGAAAAATTGTTTCCACCATTTTGACCCGTGGAGAAGCTCCTACCGGTGAAGCCCGCAGGGAGTTTGTCGAGACTGTAAAGAGCAGCAGCAAAATTGCGGAATCAGAGATTGAAAAGCAGCGGATTCCCGCTTCTCTCAAAAAAGTGACCCGCGATTACTTCGACCGCCTGCAGGGGCGCTCCGACGACTGATGGGCTTTCTCGCTGTCATCTCATCTTTTCTTCGCAGGCCCCTTTCATTGCGTCTCGGGTTTCCCCTGTGCCTCCCTTTCATATTTGCCTCCTGTACCGATAGTGGCCTTTGGCAACCCCTTCCCAATGTGAGCCTTCTGGGTGGACCCGGCCGAGGGGTCGGGAAACTGTTTCAGCCCAGAGCGATCACCACCCGAAATGAAGGTGGCTGTGTCATCATCGATCGCAGTGGCAGGGCACAGGTCTTCAATGACGAGGGTCAGGTCACAGGTGTTTGGGCATTGCCTGAATGGACTTCCGGGCACCCCATCGATCTGTGCCAAACCCCTGAAGGTCATTATCTGGTTGCGGATACCCACTACATGAGAATCCTCGAATTCGATTCGCGAGGTGTTGAGATTCGGCGGTTTGGTGAGGGAAGTGATCTCGAATTGGTCAGGGGAATTGATATTGCTCCTGACGGCACCATTTTCGTCGCTTCCTATGGGGAAAGGGACAGGATTTTCCGGTTTACCCGCGAGGGGGAATTGATCGGTTTCTGGGGGGAACGCGGGGATGGTCCCGGTCAACTGCTGAGGCCCGAGGGCCTGGCAGTCGCCCCCGATGGAACTGTTCTGGTGGTCGATTGCGGCCATCAGAGGGTTCTTCGATTTTCAGCGGAGGGTGATCTGCTTCAGCAGATTGGTGGACCAGGCACTGCACAGGGAGAGTTTGTCGTACCATTCGACGTCGACGTTCTCAGTGACGGCAAAATTCTGGTAGTTGATCGATCAGGCTGTTTGTTGCAGGTTTTCACTGCGGAGGGCGACTGTCTGGCACAATACGGCGGCTTGGGCCGAGGTAGTGGTCAACTGCATGAACCGAGAGGGATCTCGGCAAAAATGCAGTCAGGTGAGGTGGAGATCTACATTGCCGATACTGGCAACAATCGAATCAGTAGGCTCCGGCTTTCAGGGAAGGATCTGAGGTGATGACTTTTGAATTCGCCCAGCCTTCGCTGATGCTTTGGGCTGTGCCTGCCCTTGCCATCGTGCTTTTCCTGTGGAAATCGAGTCGTGCAGCCACTTCACCGGTGGTCCGCAACTCATCATTGATCCTGAGGATTGTAGCAGTATTGCTCTTGTTTCTCGGGCTTGCCGGATTCTCTCTCGAATCTGAAAACGACGGGCTCTCCATCGTTGTCCTGAGAGATCTATCCGAATCGGTCTCCAGATTGGAGACGGATGCCGTTCTTGAGCAGATCTCCAGAAGAATGGGCACGCTGACTGTCCCGGATCAGGTCGCGTTGATCTCGTTCGGTTCTGAACCTGTACTGGAGCAGGGTTTCGCTCTCAACCTGGGGTCAGGAAAACCGGTCTCCTTGAATCAGGGCGTGACGGACATCAGTGCTGCATTCCGATATGCCTCCAGCTTTTTGACGGCTAACGGAGGAACTGGCGGTAAACGAATCATCCTCCTCAGTGATGGTAATCCCACTGAAGGAGACGCGATTCGTGAAGCCCGCAATCTTGCGGCAGCGGGAATCTCCGTGGATGTCTGGCCCATCGTGTACGACCGATTCAATGAAGTGCTGGTCGAATCGGTTTCTGCTCCTCAGGAAGTGGAACCGGGTCAAACCTTTGAGGTGGATGCTGTTCTCGAATCGACGGTTGAGACGACTGCTTCTGTCGTTCTCAGAGAAGACGGAGAACTCCTGTCCCGGCAGGAACAGGATCTTGCGGTGGGGAAAAATCGGATTTCAATCCCTGTAGTTTCGGGAACTGGCCAGCGCCGCTTTCAGGTTCAGATTGAACCCTCCGCGGGAACCGATTCGATTCCGCTCAACAACGCAGGTTCTGTCATGGTTTCGAGCCGTGAAAATTCGAAAGTTCTGATCGTCTCAGCAGATGGGGCTTCCCCGATCCGGGGTTATCTCAACGGTTCCGAGATCCTGGTAGAAGAGCAGGCTGCTGCTGATCTGTCTGCAGTCGTGACCGATTACACCGACTACTCCT
Organism: Planctomycetota bacterium; assembly: GCA_013911165.1. Lineage (GTDB taxonomy): Bacteria > Planctomycetota > UBA8108 > UBA1146 > UBA1146 > UBA12191. The sequence goes on from JACETR010000023.1 coordinate 16,105, forward strand.
CTGTGATCCTTGACAACGTTTCCTATTTTTCAATACGCAAGGAAGTCGCCCAGCTGCTGGAGGGTCTGGTTCATTCCAATGGAGTGGGACTGTTGATGGTGGGGGGCAGCGACTCCTTTGGAGCAGGAGGCTGGAAAGGCACTCCTGTTGAGGAAGCGTTGCCAGTCACGATGGATATCCGCCAACGGAAGATCATCCCCAACGGTGCGCTCGCCATCATTTTGCATACCTGTGAATTTCCCCAGGGAAATTTGTGGGCACGGCAAATCAGTTTGACGGCACTGGATGCATTGACACCCAAGGATTATTTCGGATTGCTGATTTACAAGAACGGGGTCGACAAATGGGGAATCCCCATGACCCCTGTGGATGATAAATCGGCCCTGTCTGCCCAGATCAACACCATGTCTCCGCAAGACATGCTGCTGTTTCAGCCTTCCATGCAGTTGGCCTTCACAGGATTGATGGCGACCGACGCCAAGTCTCGGCACATGATCATCATTTCCGATGGAGATCCCTCTCCACCCAATCAGGGATTGTTGAAGCAGTATGCGGATCAACAGATCAAGATCTCCACCATCTGCATTCAGCCTCATTCCGGAAAATTCCCCGAGTTGGTTCTCCGAAAAATAGCGTCGGATACAGGAGGCCGATTCTATCGAATGGATGATCCCACCCAGTTACCGCGCATTTTTTTCAGGGAGGCTCTCCAAGTCAGAAAGAACCTGATCGACGAGAGTACGTTTGTTCCCACATTGAGGGAGACAGCAGATCCAGTCATGGGAATCTCCGGGTTCCCTAACATCAACGGCATCGTTTTGACAACCATCAAACCACTCGCTTCTGAGGTCTTGATCAATGAGGAGGAAGATCCTCTATTGGCACTCAAACGCCACGGTATCGGCATGACTGCAGCCTTCACCAGTGACTCAGGAAACCGCTGGGCAACTGAATGGGCCGGCTGGGAAGGGAACTCCAAATTTTGGGCCCAACTGGTTCGCTCCATCTCTCGTCCTGAAGAGACGGATGCATTGCAGGCAGTCACACGAGTTGATGGAAGGGGGGGAGTCATCCTCATCGATGCCATCGACGAAGCTGGTCAATTTGTGGATGGACTCGATTTGTCAGGCAGTGTTCTTGGACCTGACCTGAAGACGAAGCTGATCGAGATACGTCAGGATGGCCCAGGGAGATATATCGGGAATTTCCCGGTTCGGCAGCAGGGCGATTACCTCGTGACTATCGATGGATCCATGCCTGATGGCTCCAGTGCCACCATGGCTCGTACTTTCTCCGTCGGATATCCCGCGGAATATCGCACCTTGAGTTCCGATGAGGAATTTTTGGGATCGATTGCATTGGAGTCGAGGGGGCGAGTGATCGATTCCTCAACGGATCTGCTTGAGAGACCCGAGGTTCAAAACAGTAGCCAAACTCCTCTTTGGCCATTGTTGACACGATGGGCATTGGTTCTCTTTTTCATCGATGTCGTGATTCGAAGGGTTCATTTTGGGCCGATCCAGAAAAGGAAGACTCCAGTTTCTGCACCGGAATTCGAGTCTGAAATCGAAGAAGCTCCCAAGCGCCCCCGTTTGCGTGGGCGGAGAGAAATCGAGCCGGACCCTTCGAAACCCTCCAAAACCGACTCGGACAAGAATGCCAACGAGCCGGAGGGAGAAGGCAGCGAAAACCTGAAAGCCCTTCTGCGAGCCAAAAATCGCAAGAGAAAGGGCAATCCGGGAAAGTCGGAGTAATCCTGTACCTGCGGTTGACCTTTTCACAGCCCATGCCCAACATCTTTATCAGCAATGATCCGTGGTCAGGCTCCACGGTTCCGGAGGCCCCATGAGTTCAACAGAAGCACCGGCAGAAAATCTTCACGGATTGGGGAAGGGGACTTGCCCCAACCTGACCGTCGTTGCTGCCATGTTGAATGAACGTGGTCAACTCGAGTCTTGGCTGGAAAATCTGTCGTGGGTTGACCACATCGTCATCGTCGATCATGGCAGCAGCGACGGCTCTCTCGAGTTCATGAAAAAACAGCCCCAGTGTCGTTGTGTCTCTGCGACAAAGGGTGAGGGTCTGATTGAGGATATCCGTTCCCATGGGCTGGCCGTTGTCGAGGATGGCTGGGTGCTCGTTCTTGACATGGATGAACGTGTCACTCAGGAGCTCAGGGAAGAAATCGAATCGGCAATTATGGATAACCCTGAGGAAGACGGTTTTCGGATTCCATTCCGCCATTACGTATTTGGACGCTGGCTGAAACACGGCGGGTGGGACGATGAGCATTTGCGTCTCTTCCGGGCGGGGAAAGGTCACTACACACCCGGAAAGATTCATGCAGATGCCAATGTGGAAGGGCTTGTGGGTCAGCTGAAAGGTCAAATCCTGCATTTTGCCCATCCGACGATTCACGATTTTCTCATGCGTATGAATCGCTATACGACACAAAGTGCCGAAACCCTGGCCAGTGGCAAGCCCGGAGGATTACGCAAGAGAGTTCGATTACCCGAATCAAGGTGGCGTTGGTTCCAGGCAAGTGCGTCCTTCTTCTGGACTCGTTACATTAAGCATCGGGGTTTCAGGGATGGGATGGCAGGATTCATCATCGCATTTATGCTTGCTGCGTACCTTTTCGTTGAACAGGCAAAAGCCTGGGAATACATACGGGAAAAACAATCATGAGCGCCCCTGAAAATAACCACGGACTTTGGAGATTGCTGAGTCATGTGAGGCCCTATCGGGGGACCGTGCTGTTTATTTTGTTTCTGTTGGTGGTCTATTCAGGGGCAAACAGTCTTCGAATTGCCACTATTGGACTGGTGATTGACGGTATTGTTTCTCCGGGTGACCGCGAAGAGCGAGGGCGTGTCAGTTCTTTTGTCGAAGATCAGGTACTCCCGGTGATACCCGGGGATATTCAACTGCCGAGCGAAACAGTCTCATCTCTTGCTCTTGAATCTGTCACCATCTCGGGAATACCAGCAGAGCGCGATGAAGCAGGGCTGGTTCAGGTCAGGGAAGGCTTGATCGAAAGTGCGGTATTGGTCGGTGGAGGCCAACTTTCGACCACCTCCTCCGGGGAATCAGTTCTGCTGAGATTCCGAGCTGAGGGCAAGCTGGATTGGATCGCGGATGCCAGAGGCGATGCATACCGGCGAGTCGAGGTCCCTGGTCCTGTGGATTTGGAGATCGTTGCGGGCTCACCCGGTTCGGGTGGATCCAATCTGCTTTGGATTTGCGCAGCTTTTCTCGCTGTGATTTCTCTCGCGGTGGCCTTTTCCGGCTTTTACAGGGTGATCATGGGGCAAGAAGTTCGGATCCGGGTGATCATCGATATCCGAAAAAAGCTGTTTGGGAAACTCTCGACACAGTCCCTCGATTTTTACGAATCGAGAACTCATGGAGATGTCATCTCGAGGACCGTCGGGGATGTGAATACTCTTTCGTCGTCGATCCAATTGCTGTTTGGAGATTTTCTTCAAAGTCCTTTGACGATCCTGTTCTCGTTGGCTCTGGCATTTTTTGCATCCTGGAAATTGACCCTGCTGACGATTCCGTTCCTGATCTTGTTGACGATTCCTGTCTTCAGGCAGGCGCGTAAAGTTCGCAAGGGAACCAAGGGAGCACTTTCGCACGTCGGGGAAACGACGGAGGGGCTGTCCCAGTTGATGTCAGGAATCCGGGTTGTCAAAACCTTTGGATTGGAAGAGAGACGGCAACAACAGTTTGGTGAAACCTCGGAGGCACTCCAGAAAGCCCAGATCAGGACAGAGATCGCCCGAGCGAAGGGGCGCAGTTTTGTTGAAGGGCTCTACAATCTTCTGTCTGCAGCGGTCATCGGTTTTGGTGGTTGGTTTTTGTTGAATGACCTCGTCGACATCAGTTTCGGTGATTTCACGATTTTCCTTGCGGCCATCGTTTCCTGTTACACCCCCATCAAGAACGTTGCCAAGATCATTACCACCCTTGCAGAGTCCACTGCTGCAACGGATCGTATCTTTGATCTCATCGATTCACCGGTCAGCATGCAGGATGAACCGGGCGCAAATGAGTTCACCGGATTCTCTGACAAGATCGAGTTTCGCGATGTCAATTATCGCTATCCGGGTCAGGAAGAGCAGGCTGTGGAGGGCATCTCTTTCGTGATTCGTCAGGGGGAGAAAGTCGCCCTGGTGGGACCGTCTGGAGCCGGGAAGTCGACTCTTTTTGATTTGCTGGCCCGTTTGCGGGAGCAGGACTCGGGTGAAATCCTGTTTGATGGCGTCGACAGCAAATCAGTGACCCGTTCTTCGCTTTTGGCGCACATGGCTTATGTGGGGCAAGAGCCCTTCCTCTTCAACACCACTGTTGAGGACAACATTCGCGGCGCGGATCAGAATGCGGCGGCGGATCAGGTGAAGGCTGCTGCCAAAGCGGCTGCGATCCACGAGGACATCATGGCCTTGCCTGATGGCTATCAGACCGTCCTGGGTGAGCGTGGAGACCGTCTCTCCGGTGGACAGCGCCAACGATTGACCATTGCCCGAGCATTCCTCAGGGATGCCCCGATTCTGCTTCTGGATGAAGCTACGGCCGCACTGGATTCGGAAAGTGAACAGCTGGTCCAATCGGCCCTCGAAAGACTGATGAAAGATCGCACAGTCCTCGTTATCGCCCACCGTCTGGCGACGATTCAGGATTCCAACAGGGTCCTGGTCCTCGAATCGGGGCGTATCGTCGAGCAGGGATCGGATCAGGAACTCAGGGCACAGGGCGGTCTTTATTCACGTCTCAGGGATCTTCAGGAACTCGGGGTGGCCGAAAAAGGCCAATAACTGCGGCCACATCTGGCCAACTGACCCAATTGGTGTTTGTTAGTATTCCCAGAATGTTCGTTTAGTCATTGGGACGAGAAAGACACCACCAACTCAAAACCACTCCAGTCGTCAAGTACTGCCATTTGGAGAGAAATCCGGGAAGTTTTCCCCGGAATTGGCATCGGGATTGCTTATTAACAATCAGAGCCCAAATCGCTCTTGTCGAAGGACGGGAGAGCCAGGGCCATTAACAAGACTCTTCCTCGCTGTTTGGGAGCGTGCGACCGGTTCCTCTATATTACCGGAAGCACCTCCCAAATTTTTTTGCCCACCGATCCCCTGTTTTTTCACAGATGAATTCTTCAATGAGTGGGCTGCAGGATCTCCGCCAAGGTTTCCACAACCCGCCGCGGGTCGCCTTCCTTCAGTCGGTGGTGAATCGGCAGCGCGAGGACTTTTTCGGCAGCTTCCTGTGCTATGGGGAAGTTCTCCGCCTTGTAACCCAGATCAGTAAAGCAGGGTTGGGCAGGCAAGGTTCCCGGATAGTAGATGCCGCTGTCTATTCCTTTTTCTGACAGTTGTTGGCGAACCTTGTCTCTGTCCTCGACGAGAATAATGAACTGATGCCAACAGTGATCCGAACCGGGAGTTCTTTCGAGCAGTTGGATTCGATCGAGAAGTTGCAGTTGGGTCAATGATTCGATGTACTCCTGTGCGTTTCGCTGACGTGTTTCCTGTTGGCCTGCCAGTCGTTCGAGGCGAATCGACAGGATTGCACCCTGAAACCCGTCCATCCGTGCATTCCAGCCGAGACTGTGATGACGGTATCCACCCAGGTCACCATGAACCCTGAGTTGACGCATGCGTTCTGCGATTTCGTCGTCCTGGGTCACGACCATTCCTGCATCACCTGCGGCAGCCAGATTTTTTGTGGGATAAAAAGAGAATGCACCAGCACTACCGATGGCTCCTGCAGGCTGATCCTTGTAGCGCACTCCGAATGACTGGGCCGCATCCTCCACGACAGGAATCCCGGAGTCGGCGGCAATCTTCATGATGGCGCTCATATCGGCGGTCTGCCCATAAAGCTGGACCGGCATGATGGCTTTTGTCTTCTCTGTGATGACCGAAGGGATCCGTTCGGGGTCGATCAGCAGTGTCTTGGGGTCAAGGTCGACGAAGACAGGGGTCGCGCCCAGGTGTGCAATCACCGAGGCAGTCGAGAAGAAGCTGTATGCAGGGAGGATTACCTCATCGCCTGCATTCACTCCTACCGCCTTCAGGGCCAGTTTGAGACCATCGGTTCCATTGGAGACACCGAGTGCGTGTCGGACTCCCAGTTCTTCCTTGCAGCGGGATTCAAACTCTTCCACCGATGCACCAAGGCAATAGCCATTGTTGTCGATCACGTTTTCAAGGGCATTGAGCCAGGCTTGCTTTTCCAGCTCATCATCGGGCCCGACAGCCACCATGCGGATTCTTGCTGAGTCGCTCATGAGGTACCTCTTCTAGCGCTGGTGTGCATTCCTGGAGGTGTTGTACCAGGTGATAAACTTTTCAATGCCGTCCTCTATGGAAGTTTCAGGACTGTAGCCGATCAACTTTGCGGCCTTGTCCACAGAAGCACAGGTTTTCAAGACATCTCCCGGCGGGGCCGGCTGGCGATCGACGACGACATCCTTGCCGCAGGATTGACCGATCAGCTCGATCAGTGCGTCCAGACGGATACTGCGATGATTGCCGAGGTTGAGAATGTCGAACCCGTTGACCCGATCGAGTGCAGCAACAGTTCCTCTGACGATGTCGTCGATGTATGTGAAATCACGCTCCATCGAACCGTCCCCAAACATCGGGACCGGCTGACCACTCTGGATGAGTGAGGTGAAACGGTGAATCGCCATTTCCGGCCTTTGTCGAGGGCCATAGACAGTGAAGTAGCGCAGGCAAAAGATATTGATGCCATGCAAATGATGGAATGCATGACAGATCACTTCGCCGGCCTTTTTGGTGGCAGCGTAGGGAGAGACCGGTTTATCGACGGGGTCTTCTTCATGGAAGGGGACTTCATTGCGGTCACCGTAAACCGAGGAGGATGAGGCGAAGACGAAGTGGTCAATCGAGTGATTTCTGGCCAACTCCAGCAGTTGGGTGGTTCCATTCAAATTGACATCCACATAGAGCCCTGGCTGCTGAATGGATGGACGAACTCCTGCACGGGCGGCCAGGTGAATGATTCCGTCAATACGGTAGTTTCCTGCAAGTTGGCCGAGGAAGTCCCCATCGCGGATATCGCCCACCACAGAGGTGAACCCCGGGAACCCTGCAAGATGCTGCAGGTGTGCTTTCTTGATCGCGGGGTCGTAATAATCATCCAGATTATCGAGGCTGATGACTTCATCGCCGCGTTGGAGCAAGTGTTCACAGACGTGGCTACCGATAAAGCCGGCACCCCCTGTGACCAGAATGCTTCTCGACACGTTTCAGGTCCTCTCGGAACAGGCCAGCATCCATCCCTCAACTGGACAGATTATCGGGGATGCTAACGTGGAGATCTCATTGAGAGCAGGAGAAATTTCTTTCCCCGCAGAGAAATTTGCCTGCTGGAACTTCAGCCATTTTCAGCGTACCGGGTGGGATCCTTGACTCCGGCTTCTTCAAATCCTCTTTTTCGCAGACCACAGGAGTCGCAGATTCCACAGGCTGAGCCATCCTCAGCAGGGGCATAGCAGGAATGGGTCAGAGAGAGATCGAAATTCAGTTCTGTCGCCTTGAGGACGATGTCTGCCTTGCTCATCTGTGCGAGGGGAGCCTGCAGACGCCAATAGGGCTCACCTTGCTCATCGGCCCCGGAGCCGTCACGGGTTCCGAGGTGAATCGTACGCAGGAATGCCTCGAGAAATTCTGGGCGACAGTCCGGGTACCCGCTGTAATCCAGGGAATTGACCCCGATCCAGATGTCTCGTACTCCCCTGGCTTCCGCCGCTGCTACTGCGAGTGAGAGAAAAACGAGATTTCTGGCAGGAACGTAGGTGCTGGGAATGTGATCACGGTTCTGCGCTCCATCTCCGGGTTCGGGAGGGATTTCCCCTTCACCGAGGAGCGCAGATCCGCCGATGGCTGAATAGGGAAGATCCAGGATTAGCGGCTCGGGCAGCTCCAATGCCTCAGCCACACGGGTGACACATTCCAACTCCACTTCATGGCGTTGGCCGTAACGGAATGCGAGTGGGAGAGGTCTGTATCCCTGATCTTTGGCGATCGCCAGAACGGTGGACGAATCGAGTCCGCCACTGGCCAGTGCAATCGAATCACAGTCGGATAAGGCTGGAGGAATCGCCATCGGTGGATCTCCTGTTGGTCGAAAGGGTTTCTGTCGTATATCCTGACCTTTGTCGGGGAACAAGTCCCGGCTCATGGGATCTGCAGAGTCAGGGGGATTCAATGCGCTTGTTGGTCGTTTCCGGTCGACTGGATTGGTCTGTCCCCACTACCTATGCCCTCAGCATGGTTCGCGGGCTTCTCCAGAGAGGTCACGAGATCCAAATGGTTTGCAGGGGAGGTGTGTTCATGCCTCTCTTTCGTTCGCTGGGCATCGAGGTCTACGAAAACCCGTCATCATGGTTGGCTCGCAGGAAAATGCAGGGTTTCTTCCAGGAGTTTGACCCGCATTTGATCCATGCGACCGGAGGGCCCGGTTCACTTCGAATCAGCAATCGTCTTTCGACAGGACTCGATACTCCCTTCGTGCACACGGTTCACTCATGGCTGCGCTCGGAACGATCTGCCCGTTCGACCCGCTCAGCTGCAGCGGTGGTGGTCGTCAATCAGGATTTGCGTGAGCATCTGGTGAATGAATTGGGAATCGTCAAAGACAAGATTCGGGTGATCCCTTACGGGATTGAAGTGGCGAATAGCGATCATGAACCCAAAGGGTTTTCGGGGATTCCTGTGATCGGAACTGTGGGGCGGTTGGAAAAAGGTCGCCGCCTTGATGATTTCATCGAAGCCGCTGCAATCCTGAGAAAAACCAGTGGCGACAAAATGTTCACAATCCTGGGTGAGGGGCCCGACGAAACCCGGTTGCGGGGATTCAGCAAATCCCTGGACATGGATGGAGTGCTGACCTTTGCGGCCCCTCCTGCCGACCCGGATTCTGTCTATCGGGCTGTCGATCTGCTGATGCTGGTGAGCGATTGGGGTGGCTCAGGTTTGCATCTTCTCGAGGGTCTGGCGAGGGGAGTTCCGACGATTGCGACCGGAGGAGGAGAAATCCTCTCTCTCTTGGGAGAGGAGGGGATCTGTACCCTCGTCAAACCCGGGGACCCCGAGGCTCTGGCGGAAGCGGGCAGGGAGTTGCTCGCTGATCCCGAGAAGGCACAGCGTCAAGCCAGCAAGGGGATTGAGCATGTCCGTGAGCACTTTCCCATGAGAACGATGCTCGACAAGCTGGAAGCCCTTCATGAAAACCTGAGCACACAGTCAACCTCTTGAGAGTTTGACCTCATGAGGGGGCGGACTTCTCGAACCAGATCATGGCTGACACGGAGTTGGTGGCTGGACACGACAGGTCCGGCGATTTAATTTGCTTCGATGCCACGCGTAATTGTCATTCCTGCCCGAATCGCCTCCAGCAGATTGCCGGGGAAGATGCTGCTCGACCGAACCGGTTGGCCGCTGATCCGCCATGTACATGAAGTGTGCAAATCTGTTCCGGGAGTCACCCGGGTCGTGGTCGCCTCCGATGGTCCTGAAATCGGTGATGTGGTTCGCGAGTTTGGTGGCGAGGTGGTGGAAACTTCACCCGATCTGGCGAGCGGAACCGATCGTGTGGCCCAGGCGTGCCAGCTGTTGGACCTCCCTGGGAACACCAGCGTGGTGAATGTTCAGGGTGATGAGCCCGATCTTGATCCGGATCACGTCCTCAAGCTTTTTGACTTGCTTGAGTCGGAGCCGGAATGCAGTGCTGCCACGCTGGTGGCGCGCCACACCGACCCCGATTCCGAAGGTCAATTCAGGGATCCCAATCGGGTAAAGGTGGTCCTCGACGACCGGGGACGAGCCCGATTTTTCAGCCGCGAACCGATCCCTCACAGTGAGCCGGGGAAGATTCCGGCGCAGGGGTGGCTCCAGCACATTGGAATTTACGGTTTCAGGCCCTCCTCGCTGAAAAAATTTACGTCCCTGCCAGTGGGCAAATTGGAGTCCCAGGAACGGCTGGAACAACTCAGATTGCTGGAATTTGGCCATGAAATCGCAGTTGGGGAGGTTTCAGGGGCTTCTCCGGGGATTGATACTGAAGAAGATTATCAACGATTCGTGGAGAAGACGCTCAGGATGCGGGAAGATGCAGGGAGTGACTGATCCGTGTGGCAGATCAATTCTGTCCGGTGACGGTAATTCCAGTAGCCAATTTCTGTCGTCAACTCGACTGATGAGTGGCCTCTGGATTTGATGTTGTGAGAAGAAGCTTCTGGCAGTGGGAGTCGAAGTTTTTGTTAGTGGGAGATTTGGGTGGAGATCACCCGTGGGGAACGGACTGAGGAAATGACGCAGTATATTTTTGTAACAGGTGGTGTAGTTTCCGGTTTGGGCAAGGGATTGACCAGTGCCGCCATCGGAACTCTGCTGGAAAGCCATGGGCTCAAGATTGCCCTGCAAAAATTTGATCCCTACATCAATGTCGATCCTGGAACTATGAGTCCCTTCCAGCACGGTGAAGTCTACGTGACTCCTGATGGGGCAGAGACCGATCTCGACCTTGGGCATTACGAGCGATTCACATCCTGTGAAATCAGTCAGCACTCCAATTACACCACTGGAAAAATTTACTCTTCAGTCATTCAGCGTGAGCGCAGAGGTGACTACCTCGGCAAAACTGTTCAGGTGATTCCCCACATCACCGACGAAATCAAGGAAAGCATCTCGAGAGTCGGATCCACAGATGTGGACGTCGTGATTACCGAGATTGGTGGAACTGTCGGCGATATTGAAAGCCTGCCCTTCCTCGAGGCATTGCGTCAGTTTGGTCATCAACATGGACGTGAAAATGTCCTCTTCATACACCTGACTCTTTTGCCCTTCATTAAGGCCAGTGGGGAAATCAAGACAAAGCCGACACAGCATTCGGTCGGGCGTCTCCGTGAAATCGGAATTCTCCCAGACATTCTGGTTTGCAGAACGGAAATCGACGTCGAGCAAGAGGTCTGCGACAAGTTGGCACTCTTCTGTAACGTGCCGACAGAATCGGTCTTCATCGAAAAAGATGTGGAGACCTCCATCTACGAACTGCCATTGGTTTTGCGCCAGCAGCAGATGGACAAGCGCATCCTGGATCACTTCAATCGTGAGCCCGGCTCCGGAAACATGGACAACTGGATTGAAGTAGTCGAATCCCTCAAAAATCCACAGAACGAAGTCGAGATTGGGGTTGTTGGCAAATACATCGAATTGACCGACTCCTACAAATCGATCTATGAGGCTTTGACCCATGGTGGAATCGCCAACAACGCGAGGGTGCGTTTCCGCAGAATCCAGGCAGAGGATCTTGTCAATGGAGATCCAGCAGCAGTCCTCGGTGGAGTTGACGGGATTCTTGTTCCCGGTGGCTTTGGCGAGCGTGGTCTCGAGGGCAAAGTGAACACGATTCGCTATGCCCGGGAAAACAACATTCCCTTCTTCGGAATTTGTTATGGCATGCACGCCGCAGTGATCGAATACAGCAGAAATGTGCTGGGTATTCAGGAAGCCTCTTCGACTGAGATTCACAAGGATACACCCGACCCGGTCATCACTCTTTTGCTGGATCAGCATGACGTTTCCGAAAAGGGTGGCACGATGAGGCTCGGTGGTTGGCCATGCCGTTTTGAAGAAAGCAGCACGTGCTTTAAAGAGTATGGAATGACCGACGTTTCAGAACGTCACCGTCACCGATACGAGTTCAATAACGACTATCGCGAGCGATTGCAGGAAGCGGGATTGCGTATCAGTGGTACCAGCCCCGATGGAGAACTGGTGGAAGTGGTCGAGGTTGAAAACCACCCCTGGTTTGTTGCCTGTCAGTACCACCCGGAATTCCAGTCGAAGCCGTTTGCTGCCCATCCTCTCTTCAAGGGTTTTGTGAGAGCTTCTCTCGAGAGGAGAACGCGGGGTGTCTGACGAGAACAAGCGCATCGACGATGACTGGAAACGCAGGGCGTTGGAGGAGAAGCAGAAGATTGCTTCCCAAATGGGCGGGATTCTTGAGGAGTCCGCAGAGGGTGGCGAAAAGAAAGCGATCGACAGCGATCCCCGATTCCCTGCCCTGATCCAGCAGATTGCATATCCGGCACTGATGGCACTCGGACAGATCCCCGATCCAAGAACCGGCGAGAGGATGCTCGATCTGAACCTTGCCCGTGAGACCATCGATCTGCTGGGAGTTCTCGAGAGCAAAACAGTGGGTAATCGGTCAGATGAAGAAGAAAGCATGATCAAGGATCTGCTTCGGGATCTTCATGTGGCATACACCCAGGTCTCAAACGCCCAGAGCCAGGCAGCTCAGGACCTGATGGCCCAGGAGCCCGATTCAGACAACGAGTGATCCGGAGCATCATGACCAAGCCGCGACGGGTCCTAATCACCGCTGCACTTCCCTACGCCAATAACCATCCCCATCTGGGTCATGTCGCTGGAGTGTATCTGCCGGCGGATACCTACAACCGGTACCTGCGACTCAAAGGTGTGGAAACAGTTTTCATTTGTGGAAGTGATGATCACGGTGTTCCCGTGACCATCTCTGCACAAAATGAAAACAGTACCCCTGAAGAAGTGGTTTCCCGCTACAGGGGGATTCAGGAAAAAGTCTTTGGCTCTTTGGGAATCTCCTTTGACCACTACAGCGGGACTTCCACCTGTGAAGGCCATGCGGAACTCTCCCAGGAATTTTTTAGCAAGATTCTTGAGCGTGGAGACATCGAAGAGAAAGTGACCCAGCAATTCTTCTGTGATCCCTGTCAGCGATTTCTGCCTGACAGGTACGTGGAGGGAACCTGCCCACACTGTGGTGCAGAAGGTGCACGGGGTGATCAGTGTGATGCCTGTGGAAAGTCTTACGAACAGGAAGAACTGAAAGACCCGGAATGTGCAGTATGCAAAGGGACACCCCAGATCGTTCCCACCCGCCATTGGTTCTTCAGACTGGATCGCTACGAAGAACGTCTGGAAGAATGGCTCAAATCCTGTGAGGGCTGGCGTGACAATGTCAGAAACTTTGCCAGGGGAATCGTTCGGGAAGGGCTGCCGGCAAGATCGATCACCCGCGACCTGGAGTGGGGAGTGCCTGTTCCTCTGGAGCAGGCGAAGGACAAGGTTCTCTATGTCTGGTTCGATGCACCGATCGGCTATATCTCCTTCACAAGAGAGCATTTTGTGAATCAGGGGAATCCAGACGGATGGAAAGACTGGTGGGTCGATCCGGATGTGGAGTTGGTCCACTTCCTTGGTAAAGACAACATCATCTTCCATGCGGTGATCTGGCCCGCCATGTTGATGGGGCAGGGGGAGTACCACTTGCCCACTTCGATTCCGGCTAACGAATATCTCAACTTCAAGGGCGAGAAGTTCTCAAAATCCAGAGGAGTCGGGGTCACTGCCGAAGAGATCCTGGAGCGGTTTGATGCGGATCGTGTTCGTTACTACCTGACTGCGGTGGCTCCTGAGGGGAAAGATACCTCCTTTACCTGGGAGGACTTTATCCAACGTAACAACGATGAACTTTCGGATGTTGTCGGAAACTTCGCACACAGAATGTTGACCTTTACGGCGAAGAACTTTGATTCCAAAGTTCCAATGAATGCTGCGGATTCCCAGTTGAGAGAGGAAATCCTCTCAGTGATCAGGGAAGCCCGAGAAAAATGGGATGAATCCCTCGGTAGGCAGAAATTCAGGGATGCCCTCGACAGGGTTTTGACTCTGGCGCGTCATGGGAACAGGCTCTTCGACCAGGCAGAACCGTGGAAGAGTCGTAAAGAGGATTTGGATCGTTGCGGTGCGGATCTGGCGGCTCTTCTCGAAGTGGTTCATGCCATCGGGGTTTTGTTGAGCCCATTCCTGCCGACCACCTCAGAGAAGCTGTTATCAGCCTTTTCTCTCTGTGCCCCTGAACCGGCAGAGGTGTTGAAATCACTGGGTGAGTGTGAAGTGCTGACCGCTGGAGGAGAGCTTTCCCCTCCAGGTATCGTCTATCCACGTTTGGAACTGGAAGAGGATCAGGCCTGATCCGCGACTTTCGCCAGCCAGTGGCCAAAGAGTCTTTCTCCAGATCCGCTGACGGCGAGGGATTCCGAAAATAATTCCCGGACTTCCCTCCTCGACAGTTTTCCAGACATGAGTGCTTCATAGACCCAGTTCCCCAAAAGATATCCGATCAGGTGTCCTGTTCCTGATACCACTTCTTCACTGGCACCCTCGGGCAGAAACTCTGTGGATTCAGAGCTATTGCCCTGATCGAGGAAGCGCTGGGTTGCCAGAAGCGACTCGCGGGTTTCTGCATGAAAGGGATGAGTCAGACCGGAATCGAGATCTTCAAGTACTCGCCGTATCTCTGAAGATCCCAACGGTTTCCTGTTGTGATCCATGACCTTGGTCCCCAGGAAGCCCAGGCATTCACGAATGGTGATTTCGTAAAAGAGGTCATTAGGTCTGGAATCCTTGAGTGAGTCACCACACATGACGAAGTTGATGTGGTGAGAAGCTTCTTCTGCAGCGTGCCTCATCGAAAGATTTCCCAAAAAGATAATTCGTTGCCTGGGAAGGTAACAGGATTCTTCCCGCTCATATTGTTGTTGAACGACCTCGATCTCTTCGGGTGTCAGTTTCCTCTCACCAGAAAGATGGTCGAGCAGGTCCAGGTTCCTGCTGGTGTAGACACTGAAGTCCTGAAACTGATCGGGCGACACTTCGAGAAACTCGCAGATGGTCTCAATGATCAGCCAGATTTGATCATTCATGACAGAGGAGGAGATGGTCGGCGGTGATTCGAGACCGATGGACTCTTCCAGTTCTGACTCGTTGGAGTACCAGTTCAAAGCAGACTGGATTTTGACCAGAGGGGTCGTCCCCAAAAAACAGAAGTTGCCATCATCAAGGCGAACCGTTGAAACCGTTTGCTCCAGACCCGACTCCGCCAGTTGCCAATAAATTTGATCGACATTCTGGTAGAGGATGGTCGAAGTGGCAGGCTCTCTTCCCAACGATTTGAGAACAAGTTCCACCTCGCGAGGGAGATGTTCGGGAGCCATATGCAAATCTCCGAATGAGACAATCAGAGTTGTATCCGGGTGCTCTCTCAAAACTTCGACGATTCGCATGGCCGCGATGCGGTCTCTGGCTGCGAAAGACTTTCCGACGATCTTTTCGTGGGAGTTGAGTGCGACGATGGGAATATCACGATCCCTGAAGTACTGCATTTGCATGCCGAAATTGCGCCATGGGAAGCCCCATTTTGAATTCCAGTCCGTTTTTGTCAGCAGTTCATTGTCGTCGATGTTTTTTGCGAACCATTCCTCGAGGTGAGGTTGATCGTCGATGTGAAATGCTTCCGTACAAAAAATCAGTTTTCGATTTTCAGAGAGAAGATGACTGGCTAGTCGAAGGGGAGTTTTCTGGGACTCCCTCAAAGTGTGGTAGTCACCCACGTAGATGATTCTCGAATCAGAAGCGGATTGAACCAGATCGGAAAACTTTGCAGGTGCAAACTCCTGCGCAGTACACCTTTGATAGACCTCCTCGATTTCGTCCAGTTCTCCACTGTTCCAGCCGATCTCCTCTTTTGTACTTTCTGCAAGTTCACGCTGGATTTTCAGCAGTCGTGATCGGGGAGATTCATGAGACTGGTTCAACTTGCACTGCCTCCCTGATCGAGGTCACCGGGCTCATTCAAGTTTTTGAAAGGAGCTGAAGAGTCCACTTCAGGGAAATCCTTTGGCCAGGACAGCTGTAGAAAAGGAGCTCTCCTCACCCATGCAAGCAGTGCAAGGTCGCCGTCCTGTGGAGTGGCGAAATCGAGAGCGGTCGGATCCCAGACTGCGGCGAGGGGCTGGGGGCGATCGTCATCCACCGCGATGACAGAGGTCCCCGGAGTGTGCGCTGCACAGAGCTTGCGGATCAGAGTGGGGGACAGTTCCGGAAGATCCACTGCAACAACAAAGACGGGAGCCTGAACCGTCGACATAAGATTTTCGAGGACTTGATGAAGAGAGGTCGCCTCCGTGGGGTCCTGAATCACCGCGTGCCAGGGTAATCCGGAGATCGCTTCAGGGACATCGGCTGATTTGACGGAGACGCAAACCCTGTCAAAGAGTGGCGATACCGTTTGGTGGATTCGCTCGATCAGAAGCTTGCCTTCATATTCGAGGAGTGCTTTCGGTCCTCCCATGCGCTTTCCCGCTCCTCCTGCGAGGACGACGCAATCCGAGACTTCATGAATACGATCGGTACCATTCGTGTTCGGCGGCTGATTCAAAATATCCCCCTGATCTGCAACAGGGTATAGGGCTACACCGTGTGATCAAGATTCACCCGGGAAAAGCGACTATTGTCTGGACCAGCGGTCCAGTTGGCGAAGGCTTGCTCGCAGATCCTTGGGAAGGGGGGCTTCAATCTCAGTGGTCTCGCCGTTACGGGGGTGACGGAAGACGATCTTTGAAGCGTGCAGCCCCAGCCTAGAAAGCAATGGGCGCTCTTCCTCGCCACGACCAGGCTTGTAGGATCGCTTGTAGGTTGAGAGCAGCAGTGGCGACCCCGATCCATAGACCGGGTCAGAGCAACAGGGTGAACCCAGTTGCGCCATCGTCAGTCGTACCTGATGAGTTCTGCCAGTTTTCGGCCGGACTTCCACCCAGGAGTGGTGATCGTATGCCTTCTGCAGGTCAAATGCGGATTCACATTCCTTGCCCTGGCGACAGATCCTCATCGTTCCTGGCTTTCCCGGGTGTTCTTCGACATGAAAGGTGAGGTCCCCCCGGGTCGGTTCGGGAAGCCCTTCAACCAGAGTGTGGTAGGTCTTCTGTGTCGTTCGATCCATGAACTGTTGACGCAGTGCTGCCTGCGCTTCTCCGTGACGTGCAAACAGGATGACGCCGGTCGTGTCCTTGTCGAGACGATGGACCACATGAGGACGGGGAGAATCGGGATCATCGGTTTTCCAGAGATCCCACAGGAGATCGATCAGGCATTTTTTGTCGGGGTCCCAGCGCTCACTGACACTGCTCACTCCAGCGGGTTTGTTGACGGCAACAAAATCTTCATCCGAATGGAGAAGGGTGAGCTCTGCCGTTTTTCGGCGGCTCAAGTCTGTTGTTCCTTGCCAGGAAGTCTTTGAGCAGCGATTTGCAGTTGCTGGACTCCGATCAGAGCTTCATCCCGGCCAGCATCTTCGCGATCTATCTGTTTGGAGAATGCTCCCATCGCTTCCAGGAATCGATCGTAGGAGGTGCTGTCTCCGTTTCTCCAGCGAGCGAACTCCAGCCACCCGGAAGCGATATTGACGGAGAAACTGGAATCGGGACCGACCGTCTCAGGAGCACCGTTTTCACGGGCATCGTCCTTGGCGGCATCGAGGGCGGACTGGAATGATTCACAGGCGAGTCCCCAGCGTCCCAGTCCTGCGTTGTGAACTCCCTCTGCCCACCATGCCATACTCAATGCGACAGCTCCCTTTTCGAGTTGCTCACGCCAGCGAATACAATCCTGTGCGCAGCGAAACCCCTCCTCGAAATGTCGCTTTTCACGGATTTCGTCGTCGTCCACCCAACAGGGAGCAAGGTCCGCTGCCAGGTTGTAGGAAAGGATATTGGCTCCTTCGAGGCGGAGGCGCGCCTGTTCCGGTTCGTCATCGATGGTGGACTGGTGATGGAACTCATCGATGGCGGCCCTGGAGATGGTAATGACGTCATCAAGGTTTCGGGCGAGGTCTTGTCCCCGAGAGATTCTTTGGCTCGACATTAGGAAAAGAGCACGCCTTTCGAGAAGTTCAGTTCTCGAAGTGATGGATGTCACCAACGCCTCTGCTCCGTCGGATTCGAAGATATCCTTGAGAACAGGCCAATTCTCTTCGTAGGGGTTCGGCTGAGAGTTCACGGCAGCTCCTTGAACTGAATTTCGTCAAACCAGACCGTACCCTCGAGACCTCTGACGTAACAGGCCAAATAGGTGGTTCTGCTCTGGCCGGGGGACCACTCAAACTTGACTTGTCGCCAATCCGAATCGCCCCGGAGGGGTTTAGAGCGGCCGGACCAGGAGCCGATTCGGCCGGTGAAGAATCCGATCAGGGCCTCTCCCTTAAATCCTTCTGATTTGAGGATTCCGCTGACTTCATAACGTTTTCCGGGGGTGACCACGATTCGCTGAATGATGCCCCCCGCACCCGCTTCCCGCAGTGTGGCGCGCAGAGCGCAGGTGCCGGTGCCAATCTCTTCCTCCTCTGCCTCAAAACGAATTGATCCACCTGGGTCCACCTCACCGCGGATCCAGCCATCCATGAAGCCTTCAGATTCAAAATCGCCATTCAGCAGTGGTTGATGGGTTTCCACCCTGACGACTTCATCGAGAAGCTCTTCGCCCGGCGGACCTTCATCGAGGACACCCATCGGAACCGGGGTTCCATCGGGGGTCATCAGTTCCACCCGGAAGCCCCGGGTACCCACCAACTGGGTGGCGGAGATTTCGATGACGTTTTCTCCCTTGAGGAGAGTGACGGGGAACGGTTTTTTCTGATTGAGCATCAGCTCGTCGTGCATCGGTTGTGTCATCTGCGCACTGGCATCCATGAACCCGACGGGAGAGCCATTGACGCTGACCTGCAACTTGACGTCTGCAGCAATCGCCAATCGTGCTTCCATATCCCTGTTGACCGCAATTCTTCTGAAGAGAAGCCATCTTCTGTTTTTGGTGGGGACAGAAACATCTGCAGAAAGATCGGTGAAGGGGGTTGGCCAAACCATTCTCTTCCATGGAGACTTGTCGTCCTCCTTACCCTCCACAGGTCCCCGGACCCACCATCCATTGATGATCGTTCCATCGAGGCGGTTGTAGTTGAGCTTTTTGGGGTGTTTTTTGACAAACTTGACCGAAGAGCCACCCAGATCGATGCGTTCATCGAAGACGGGCCAGCCATTGGCTCTGAAGATCCATGCCACATTTTTTCCAAGAGCCAACGAGTAGAGGGCGGCGATCCTTTCGATACTCGACAATCCATGGAGAAGCAGGGTGACTTCAGACGCCCGTCTTTCCGTGAACATCTTCCTGTGTACTCCGAGCCCGTGAATAAATCGCATCGCTGCAAAGACAGAGGCGTTCGGTTGCCAGCGTTGGGGACGGTCGCTGGCCCTGTTCAGGAGCCAGTCTATGGTGTTTTGAAAAGCCTGGGCATTCAGCAAGCGGTAGCCCAATTCACCATAGATTCCCTCATCCACTCCGCAGTCTGCCAACAGCATGTACGGATCGTGTCCAAATCCGATGTTGTGACCCAGCTCGTGGGTGAAGGCGAAGGGCAGGATGTCACCTGCACCGGTGTACTGATGCAGTTGGGCTGCATCGAGCACGATGACTCCGCCACCACCAAGTCCACCGACACCCGGGGGCAGGAAGATGTCAAAGTCCATGTGAAGTCTCTGAACGCCGTCTGCACAGCCCAGGTGATCCCTGCAACCGAGCAGACTCTTCGATACCTCGGGCATCATGTCCGTCATCCTCCGGCGGAAAACACTGGGACCGGAAGCACTGCTTCCTGCGGCGTTGATGGTGACGGGGGTTTCTGCGCTGGCGATCCCCTGGATCGGGGCATCGCCGAAGGGAACGTCGATCTGGATTTTGACCTTGTCGAGGTCGACGCGTGCCAGCGTTCCCGGTTCTGCCCAGCTCATGGAGCCGAGCTCACGATCGATCAGCACATTGCCTCCGGCATCCACTGCAGCCAGAGACCCGGTACCGGATGGAACTCCTTCCAGAATTCGACCGGCACTGTCTGTGATGGAGAGTCTCATCTGAATGACATCATCCTTGCGTTCGTAATGAAGGATGGAAGTCCACGGACCTGTCGGCTGCAGATCATGGCGTTCACCGGAACCGACGGTCGTGCGGTAGGGCAGGAACCGACAGGTTCCACCGGCGGCGAGTTGGCTACTCACCGTCAGTCGATAGGTTCCCGGGAAGACCCAGGCGCGCGCCGTCTCCCTGGTGTTCATGGAGAAGCGCTCCCTGAATCCATCGGTAGAGATCACCTCGACGTTTCCCTGATCGGCCCCGCCGTATGCGGCTTTGGCTCGATACTCCAGACGACCCATCACTGAACGATCGAGGATGATGTTGATCAGAGACCGATTTCCTTCGGTTCGTTGGCGCAGCAGAGCCAGATCTCCGTCTGAGGATCTTCCAAGAACACAGATCTCCACAGCCATACCTGAAAGCAGCAGACGGAAGCGTCC
>JACETR010000024.1 GCA_013911165.1 Planctomycetota bacterium
GTAACGAACCTGCATGTGATGTTCCATCGGCTCGATGTGAATATCCGACGCTCCGCTCTTGAGAGCGTTGGCGATGATCATGTGCACCAGTTTGATCACCGGGGCATCGTTGGCATCGGCGTCGTCACCGGCGTAATCCCCACGTCCAAACTCGACATCCTCGTCTGAACCGGCGTCCTCACCGAGAACGGAGTCGTACCCCCCCGCAAGGCGGTAATAGTCGTCCAGCGCCTCTTCGATGGCATCCGGCATGGCCAGTGCACAATCGAGGTCAAGTCCGAGAATGAATCGAATGTTGTCGAGTTTGAAGGCGTAGTCGTCCGGGTCGCCGATGGCGACCACGAGTCGGCGCTCACCCTTTTTGGCCACGGGGATGATCTGGTTCTCGATCGCCACTTCTTTCGGGACGAGATCGATGATGTCCTGGGCGATCACATGCTTGCCAAGGTTCGCAAAGGGCAACTGATTGTGAATGGCGAGGGCACGGGTGATCTGCTCCTGGGAGCAGAGCTCCAGATTGAGCAGGGCTTCCCCGATTCGACAGTTCTCGGCCTTGCCGTATGCCAGGGCTTTTTCGATCTGGTCTGGGGTTGCCCAGCCCTTCTCGACGAGAATCTCTCCGACTTTTTTCTTCATGCGTGGCCTTCCCTTACAGGGCTTCGAACGGATCAAGGACAAGATTCCTGGAGACACCCGGAGACCACTCGAACTCCGAATCTCTGAACTTCAAAACCGAAGGGATTCAAACCCCGGGCTCTGAGAACTCATTTCTTCAGATTCACAATTTTTGATCCACGGGCGAGGAGTGGAAAATTTGGGACGAAATCCCACTCCAGAATTCCTGTCACAAATCCCAGAAAAGTGCGCCTGATTCAAAATCAACGTTGAACAAGGACATTGAACAGGGGCTGGCGGAGCGATCGGAAAGGACCGTCAATAAACATGACGCGACCTCACCTCCCGGCTGTCTCCATCCCCGATATCCAAAAAACCGTCAAAAACGACTCGGGTCGCCTCCTCTGGCACTCTGGGGCTGACAAATCTCCCACAGGAGTTTCCGTCAACCAATGATCGTAAAAGATCCCCGATCAGAGTCAAGAAAGGCGAAACAAACCACTTTTCAGGCCCCAGAGCGAAAAATCCGCCCCCCGGCACCCTCTTCCGAGAAAGCCATCGCCGGCACCCTTGCCGCTCTGCCGCCCAGAGTCTAGAATCCCGCACTTCTGCCTTGTTTGCGGGTTGAGGTTTTCATTGTGGACCCAGCCCTCAAAACAGTGGTGAAAAGAGTGGTGCCCTCGGGACATGGTGTCCCCGGTCACCGAGCCCCAGATCAAAGAGCCTCAGGAAGAATTGGAGACCCAAAGTGTCCAGTCTCAAGACCGTTGGTATTGCTCTCTTCTGCCTCGTTTACCTTGCCGGCTGTGCCGGAAACGAGGACTGGATTCGCCTGCGCCCCGATGCCAAGTCCCCCTTCTCCGGAGTGGAACAGCCGATCGAAAAGCCCTACACGGGTCAGGTCAGCGTCATCTACGGCACCTACGATGACTACGAAGACAACCCCCAGAACCTTTCCGACGTTGACGGATTTGGTCTTTGGGTGAGTGCCCGTCCCAGCGAGTGGTACATCGCTCCCGAACTCGGATATCTGAATGCGACCGAAGACAACGGCGCACTCGGAGAGATCGACAACTCGGAGGTGTTCTTCGGTGGAAGAGTGACTGCTGAACTTCCCTTCACCCCCTTCTCGCTGATCGGTGGTGGTGGAATTTCCCAACTCAAGGTACGTGAGTACAACTTCAGTGCCGATGAGAGTGGTGTCTACTTCCATACCGGTGCGCTGCTCCACCTCGGTGACAACGCCCACCTTGGAATCAATTACCGATTCAGCACCTACGACGACATTGCTGACCGTTCCAACTTCTCGGTCATGACCGGTGTCAACTGGTAACAACAGTTCACCCACATTGAAAAAGGGCCCCGCACGCTTGACGTGCGGGGCCCTTTTTTTGAACTCATATTTTTGAACCCATTGAACAACCGAATTCAGGCGATGATGTCCTTCACCACGCGCCCATGGACATCTGTGAGGCGGAAATCCCTGCCGGCGTAGCGGTAGGTCAGACGCTCATGGTCAATACCGAGAAGGTGCAACATCGTCGCATGAAGGTCATGGACATGAACCTTGTCGATGGCAGCGTGGTAACCGAACTCGTCGGTCTCACCGTAGGAGAATCCACTCTTTACACCGCCCCCGGCCATCCACATGGTGAATCCATGGGGATTGTGATCGCGGCCGGTACCGTCCTGGGCCATCGGTGTTCTGCCAAACTCTCCACCCCACAGCACGAGAGTATCTTCCAGAAGACCCCGACTTTTCAGATCCTTGATCAGGCCTGCGATGGGTTTGTCGACTTCCTTGGCATTATTCGAATGATCCCGTTCGAGATTGGTGTGCTGATCCCACTTGTAGGAGTGGGTGCACTGAATGAAACGAACTCCGGATTCGGCGAAACGTCGTGCCATCAAACACTGGCGGCCAAAGTTGTCGGTCGGCTCCTCGTCAATTCCATACAACTCAAGAGTCGACTCTGACTCTCCTGAAAGATCCATCACTTCCGGTGCTTCGGTCTGCATCTGGAAAGCGAGTTCAAAGGAACGGATCCGAGCTTCCAGTGCA
The DNA here is from genome assembly GCA_013911165.1 of Planctomycetota bacterium. Lineage (GTDB taxonomy): Bacteria > Planctomycetota > UBA8108 > UBA1146 > UBA1146 > UBA12191. The sequence continues at coordinate 2,678 of JACETR010000024.1, forward strand.
TCATCGGTTTCCCGTTGCCCCAGGTGTTCAAGATTGATGTCCTCCAGCAACTCCAACTGCAGTTTCTGAAGTCCTTCATTCCAGTGTTCATTTTTCAAATGATGGATGGTGGCTTCCCGCGCCTTGACGCCAGCGTGTCCAATCGGGGTTCCCTGATATCGGGCCGGCAGAAAACCGCTCGACCAATTGTTGACTCCCCCATGTCCCAGAGTCGGGCAGATCGTAATGAATCCGGGAAGGTTGGAGTTCTCTTCACCCAGGCCGTACTGGATCCAACTGCCCATGCTGGGGCGAACAAAAGTGTCGCTCCCCGTATGCAACGCCAGCAATGCTCCGCCGTGGGCATCATTGGTTCCATGAAGGCTCTTGATGAAACACAACTCATCGACGATTCCCGCCACATGGGGAAACAGGGTGCTGGCCCACATTCCGGACTCTCCGTGCTGGCTGAACTCCCAGGGAGATCGCAAGACACCGCCATATTGGCTCGGCTCGGCAAAGGTGACGCGGGGCAGAGGGATCGACAATGGCTTGCCGTGATCCTTGATCAGACGTGGCTTGTAATCAAAAGTGTCGACCTGCGATGGACCACCGTGCATGAAGAGGAAGATCACTCTTTTCGCCCGTGGAGCGTGATGGGGTTGTATCGGACGATCTGCAAAGAGATTCGAAGTTCCCAACAGCCCTTCAAGTGCCAGAGCTCCGAAACCGGCGCTACAGCCTTTCAACAGGCTCCTTCGCGAAATCAGCGGAACTCCATCTGCTCCAGATTGACCCGGTTGAATGATCACGTCGCTCCTCAATCCAGATACAGGAACTCGCTCGAAGCGAGCAGGGTTTGACAGAAACTGTGCCACATTTGCTGATCAGAGAAATCTTCCTGTCGACCGCTGGAGTTTCTCCATTGGCGAACTTTTTCGAAGTAGTTCATGGCTCTTTGCTTCTCTTCCGCAGTGGCATTTCGACAAAGAATCTGCTGATAGATTCTGTCCAGTCGATCCGAGTCAGAGGCTTTTTCGGCCAGCGCCTGATCCACAATTCTCTCTGATGCATTCAGAACCATCGGCGAGTTCAAAAAGTAGAGCGCCTGATGGGGAACCACTGTCGAAGGCCTGCGGGCGATGTGGATCGATGGATCGTTGTAATCAAATGCACTGAACAACTCGTACATCGCATTGCGAATGATCGGAAGATAGACCGACCTTCGAGGACGGTCATAGCGTGCCTGGTTGTTCGACTGGTCATTGGTGACATAGCCCCTGTTGCCCGTCATGAGCAATGTCCCACCCATCTCACGATCCAACTGTCCGCTGACCATCAAGACCGAATCACGGACCGCTTCTGCACCGAGACGCTGGCGGTTCTGACTCCAGAGAAGACGATTCTCCGGATCCTTGGTCATGTACTTTTCATCGCTGATGACCTGCTGACGCCACGCCGTACTGTCGATAATCTTCCGAATCAATCTCTTGATCGACCAGCCATCGGCTATGAAGTCACGAGCCAATCGATCGAGAAGCTCAGGATGGCTGGGAGCAGATCCTCTCAGCCCGAAATTCGAGGGCGTACTGACGAGACCCTCTCCAAACAATTGGAGCCAGACCCGATTGACCAGGACTCTGGCTGTCAGCGGGTGTTCAGGGTGGAGCATCCATTCTGCCAGCTGAAGACGCCCACTCTGATCAGAAGGCATCGTCGGTCCTGGCAAAATATTGTCGACGACGGACATGACTCCTCTGGGAGTGGGTTCCTTCGCCAGGCGAAGATGACTGCCGCGAAGATGCACCGGGATATCAACAATCTCTGCATCCCGAACTCCCAGAGCCATGGAAGCCGCAGAGGGTTTGACCTGATCGAGTTGATCCAACTCCTTCTTTGAGGCGGTCAGTTCCACTTTCAGGTTTTCAGGAGCATAACGATCAGCGGTCTGCAGCAGTTCATACCAGGGGCCGGAGACACCCCGGACTCCATCGCTGATGGCTTTCAACGCATCGGAAGCGTCCTCTTGAGTCGATAGTTGAAGCAAGTTCTTCCACCGTTGGGCACGCTCTTCCAGAGTCGAAACACTCGCAGCTCCGAGCAACTCGACCACTTCAGGGGCCAACTGTTTCTTTTGCTCATCCGTGAGGAATTCCGGCTGACCGTCATGAACAGGCTCTGACGTCCTTTGTCTGGAACGTTCAGCCCATGCCCCCCACAAAGGATCTTTCAGGGTCGATGGCCTTTGCAGGAACTCCATCCATGCTATCACTCCATGATCCTGGACTGGCGAATCGAGGTAGGAGGGCGGCAAGAGACGGATTCGATCCAGATGGGGAACGGCGGCCCCCCCCACCAATTTGAATTGGTGCTTACCCAGAGAAAGCTCCCTTTTGCTGATGGATTCCCAACGCAAACCCTCGACGCTCCAGGTTCCGCTGACATTCCCCAGTACCTTGTCTTCAATCAATTCACCGTCCAGATACAACTTCATCGTCCTCGATTCGAGGGCGGTGTAGCGGATCTGGATTTCGTGCAATCCTTCTTCGAGAACTTCCAAATCCCAGGTGACCTGCTGTTCCCCGCCCTGAACGGTATGGGCGAGAGGGATTTGTTCATTGCCATACATTCCGGTATTCAGCCCCAGTGTCATGGCGCTGTTCTCAACGACGGTTTTTCCGGGGATTCTCTGAACCCAATCGAGCGCTTCCAATAACTGCTCATCCATTTTCTCGAGGAGCTTGCCTTCATAGTTGTCACGAACAACTTCCAGTTGCTTCTGACGACGCTCCTCGACGCCTGCTCGACGGGATTCCCAATCTTCCCGATCGGTTTTTTCCCGGGGAGTCTCCAAAGAAACCTCTCGCCAGCGGGAAACGAACTCAAAGTTTTCGAGGGTACTGGTTGAACGGAAGATTCCAGCCATGGCGTAGTAGTCGTCATCGGTGACAGGATCAAATTTGTGATCGTGGCAGCGGGCACAACCGAGCGTCATCCCCAAGAACACCTGCCCCGTCACATCCAACTGTTCATCTACAATATCGATGGCCAGTTTGTCCTTGTCTTGTTCCGCCAGCATCTTCGGCCCCAGGGCCAGAAAACCGGTACCGATCTGCTGGTCACGCCACTGCTGATCCGTCTCCGGTTCGGGAAGCAGATCTCCTGCAACTTGTTCCAGCAGAAAGCGGTCATACGGTTTGTCCTGATTGAACGAACGGATCACGTAATCCCGGTAACGCCAGGCTTCACCGAATGCCAGATTCTCATCGAGACCGTTGGAATCGGAGTAGCGAGCCAGATCCAGCCACCAGCGTGCCCAATGCTCGCCGAATGCCTTCGACTCGAGAAGCTCGTTGATGTAGTTGTCGAGAGCCTCTTCGCTCCCCGCTTGCTGAATCTCTCTCCAGCGCTGCCAGTCGAGGGGCAACCCGGTCAACACTTGGGAAGCCCGGCGCGCACGGGTGAATCGATCCGCTTCCGGCGCGAAAGACCAGCCCTGCTCTTCCAGTGAAGCAAGAATGAAGGCGTCCAGATTCTGGCGAACCTGTGAAGTGTTTTTGACTGCAGGAGCTTCTGGATCTTTCAATGGCTGAAAGGCCCAGTGCCGCCCCCGTTCCGCCATCGGAGGGATCCCCTCGACCCCCTCGCCTCCTGAAGCGTGGGCAGGCTTTCTCGGGTCCACCAGTCCGTCATCAATCCATTTCCTGAAGACAGACTTTTCGTCCCCGGTCAGGGGCCCCTCAGGGGGCATTCCCAACTCATCGCCATGACCATCCAACAATTGGAACAACAAACTCTCGCTGGAGTTTCCCGGGACTGCGGCAGGCCCCCGACCTCCTCCTGAGAGCAGGGATTCGCGGGTGGACAGATCGAGTCCGCCTTCACGTCTGCCGGGATCGGGACCGTGACAATCGAGGCACTTCTCCACCAGCAAGGGACGGACACGATTTTCAAAAAACCGAAGATCGACATCGTCTGCATGAAGAGGTGGTATCAGGAATGCTGTTGCCAACAAGACGATCACAATTCTCATCTGGCGAACCTCATTCAGAAAACTCTGTCCATCGGTCTCAGGTCGAAAAGTGTGGGGAGAGGCCGAAAGACCCGATTTTATCCTGAGAGTCGTGACGGCACCAGAACCATGCTCCCTCCTTCAAGCCTTGCTTCTTTCAAATTGAAGCGAATAATCCACGTTATGAGGAGATCCATGAATCTGCGAAGTTCCCTGTTCGGAATTGCTGAATTTCTCCGCTGCGAAAGCGTTACTCGCCGCTTCCGTGATCCGTTACTGCTCAGTGCACTATGGGTCACCCTCCTGCTGTCGGGTTGCACCATCACCCAGGAACAACTGGACCAGTATTCCATCGAGCACAGTCATGTCCTCAGTCGGGTTGGGTATTCGGGTGGGTTGTCCAATACGGATGGATCAGGTTCCATTCTCCGGTTTGATGAAGTCGGTCTGGAAGTCCCCGAATTCAACTACCGCCCCGGTTTGTCTCTGAAACGCGGCCCCCTTCAATGGAAGCTGGAGCAAACTCACGGCCAGGCCGAGTCAGTCGCCCCCTTCTCTGCCTCGTCCGGCGGACTTTCCCTTCCCACAGGCAGTTACTCGTTCGATACCGGGGTCACTTCCACACGGCTGAGCCAGGATTGGACTTTGGATCTTCTCGAACAAATCCAATCGCCCAGAATTCACTGGCTCACTGGAATCGATTTTGTCGACTACAAGCTGACGGCTCAATCTCTCGATATCACCACCGCCCGCCTGGAGTTGAAAGATCTCGTCCATGTTCCATTTACGGGGCTATTGCTCGATTGGCGCCTCAACTCCCACTGGAATCTTAAGGGGATCTTTACAAAAGATTGGCTATCCAAATCCTCTGGGCAACCTTCACAATATAAAGAGACTGGAGTGTCAATAGAGTGGGTCCCCAGCAATGACTGGCGAACTTACCTGAGTTTGAAAAACAAAAAAGTGGGGTTCGATCACCGCGCGGGTGGAGAGCTCCTCAACCTCAACTTTGAGATTCAATGCATCGAATGGGGTGTGACCTTCAGTTTTTAAAACTTTAGAAGTCGCCTGAAAGAGAGCACCAGTTTTGCGTGCCAAATCAAAAATCATTGTCGTCGAAGACGAATCAGACATCCTCGATGTCATCGAATACAACCTCAGCAGAGAAGGTTACAAAGTCCTCGGATTCCGGAATGGCGAGCAGGGTCTGGAAGCGATTCGGGAAGAAGATCCCCAATTGGTTCTTCTCGATCTCATGCTTCCGGGAATTGACGGTATTGAAATCTGCAAAAAGGTCAAAGAAGACCCCGTGACCAGAGATATACCGGTCGTCATGATCACTGCAAAATCCGAAGAGAGTGACGTTGTTCTCGGATTGGGTGTGGGGGCAGACGATTATGTCAGCAAGCCTTTCAGTCCCAAAGAGCTGGTCGCCAGGGTCAAAGCGGTCCTGCGCAGGGCTCCCCTCAAGGAATCCATTGAAAAAAATGGCCGGATCAGCATTGACGGTTTTGTGATCGATAACACTCGTCATGAACTGACCGTCGACGGAGAATCCGTACCACTGACCGCCACCGAGTTCAAAATGTTGCATTTTCTTGCTTCTCACCCGGGCAGGGTCTTCAGCCGGGAACAACTTCTTTCCAAAGTCGTCGGATCAGATACGGTAGTGATCGACAGAAATGTGGATGTCCACATTCGATCGATTCGAAAGAAACTCGGTGAGAACCACCGCAGCCTGATTGATACAGTTCGTGGCGTCGGATACCGATTCAAATTCAGATCAGATCCCCACTCCTGATCATTCTTTCACTCCTGATAGTACTCCCACCAGCCCGACTTTTTTCTGGCAGGTTTACTCCGTCTATGGAGTAGTGATTACTCTCGGGGGATGGTTTTTCGGAATCCTTCTTTTCGAGAGATTCACTCAAGACTCTTTCAACAACTTCCAACAATCTCTTTCTGAAAAAGCCACTTCCTATTCCCAGCTTTTGACAAAAATGGAGGAAACTTCCATCTTGTCTACTCTGGAAAGACTTCAAACTCCCCAAACTCGTGTGGATTTAATCTCTGCAGATGGCCAACGGTTTCTCAATCCGGGTTTCAATGATACGAGAACAGAATCCAACCCACTGGCTCTCTATCCAGAGCTTTCTGATTTTGTTTCCTCTGGCGCAGAATTCGCCAATGCAAATTTTGACTTGGATCTCGCGCGTTCGAACTTCCCCTCTGTCACCAAACGCTTTTTCTCTACCGAGAGTGACACACAATACCTTCTCCGGATTTCCGGAGACCCCAAAGTTCTCCTCAGCCAGACAGATGCCATCTTTGAGAGTGTCTTGATGCTCGGCATCATTGCAGCATTGCTGGCAATGGTGATGGGTCATTTGCTTTACCGCAGGATCAATCGACAATTTCAGGTCCTGACCAAAGTCGCGGTAGCATACTCAAGAGGTGACTTCTCCGCCCGCGCACCGAAAGGGCTCGATGTAGAAAGCAACTTGCTTGGTGAGGCCCTGAACAAACTCGCTGACGAAATTCAGGATCAGGTCTCAGAAATCCACCTTGAGCACAATCGATTGAGGGTCATCCTCGGAGGAATGCGGGATGGCCTGATCGCCATCGATGACCACGGCAAGATCGTATTGATCAATTCAGTCATGAGCAGAATCCTTGGGTTTGAGATTCGTGAAGCCCGAGGGCGTCTCCTCTCCGATGTCGTCAAGGATTCCGAGATTATTGAGTTGCTATTGAACACCTTGAAAATGCAGCGGCCTCTGGAAGCAGAAATCGATTTGGGCCTCGGACAATCTGAAAAGTTTCTCAAGGCCTATACCAGTCCACTGGTCGATTATGGGCAGGATGTTTCAGGGGCATTGATCGTGCTTCACGATCTGACTCAGACCCGACTGCTGGAAAAAATGCGCAGAGATTTCGTTGCAAATGTCTCCCATGAACTGAAGACGCCCATCACTGCGATTCGGGGGATTGCTGAAACACTGGTTGACGATCCACAAATGGAACATGACTTGCGCCAGAAATTCATGACCAAAATCACAGATCAGTCGCACCGACTGTCAAACCTGGTCTCGGACCTCTTGGCTCTGGCACGACTCGATGAACGTGAAAAAACTCCAAAAACCCGAATCGATCTGATAACTCTCATCGAAGAACGTATTACATCACTGACCAAGGTTACGGCCCCTGAAAAGATGGCCAGTCTCATCTTTGACAAGCCTGCTGAACCTGTTCATGTCTTTGGTGATGAAGAGGAGTTGCGACAGGCGATCGGAAACCTGATAGACAATGGTCTCAAATATACTCCACGAAATGGATCTGTCCGTGCCGTTTTGAGTTCAACAGGGGATCGAGCCACCATCAAAATCGAAGATAATGGAAGTGGGATTCCTGAAGAGTTCCTCGACAGAATCTTTGAGCGGTTTTTCCGTGTCGACAAGGCCCGCTCCAGAGAGATCGGCGGCACCGGGCTCGGACTCGCCATCGTCAAGAATATCTGCCTCAAGCATGAAGGAAATGTCGAAGTCGAAAGCAAAGACGGCATAGGAACCACTTTCACGATCACGTTGCCACTCCACTCAGATTCCGGTTAGCACTCCAACCTACAACTCGAGTCTGTCCGCAAGGCAAGAACGGATTTTTCGTTGAGGATCCACCCGGTTTCGAACCTCCATGAAACTTCCCAAGTCGGGATACATCCGCCTCATCAACTCTGCTGACAATGTTGAATCCTTGGACAGATACACCCGTCCTCCTGCTTCAGCTGTAAACTGATTCAGTTTACCGAGCAGGGCCATCACTTCCGATCCATGGGCAAAGTCGAGGGAGACAGTCCACCCCGGTGCAGGAAACGACAATCCTCCACGCCCCTCACCCATTCTTTTGATCACCACCAGCGTCGGTGAGATTCCGCCCTCGCTGACGAGTCGGAAGAGTGATTTCACAGCAGAAAGGCCCGACTCCTCAGGAATCAGGGATTGATGCTGATGAAAGCCGTCAGGTTCATACACCCTTCGCCATGAACTCCATGCTTCCAACGGAAAAAGCAACTTTTCAAGGGGCCAATAGGAGACTCGGGAAGCCTGGCGTGCCAGCAGGTGATAAATCCTGTTATGCCACAAAACGAGTTTCTCACCGGGAGTCGGCAAGGGTGGAAATTCCGGGCCTGAACAGGGTTGCCATAACTGACAGGCTTCAGACTCTCCGGAAACCGGAATCAGATTCCCCCCAGTAATCACGCCCCTGCCGGGGTTTCGGCTTTTCAGGGAGAAGTCGACCCAGGCAGACGAATGTTCCGAATCGACAGCCACAGCTTCAAGGGTTTGAAGCGTTTGATCGAGATCTTCAGTGGGCGTTATGGCGACCTCTGCCATCGCTGCACTGCGTGGGACCAACCTCAAAAGAACGGAAGTGACAATTCCTGTGAGACCCATGCCTCCGAGAGTCGCCCGAAAAATATCCGGTTCCACCTCCCGACTGCAATTCATCTTCTGGCCATCGGTCAAGATCAACTCAAGGGTCTCCACAGAGTTCCCAAAACTGCTCCGGTGAAGATGATTTTTTCCGTGAACATCAGAGGCCACCATCCCGCCCACTGTTGCTGACAGGACTCCTGGAACAACCGGAAGAGTCCAACCCCGGATTGATAGCTGAGGCAGTAACTCACTCAAGGGCATCGCCGCAGAAACCCATACGGTTCCATTCTTCACCTCAGATTGGAGCTGATCGGAACCGACAGGTCGAATCCGTGTTCCCCCGGCATTGAGGGCTGCATCACCATAACTGCAGCCATTTCCGACGGGCAGCCAGGTGGGAGTTTCATGAAGGATTTCCTGAAGTGAATCCGTAGCGGAGAGACTTCGAAATGCTGACGAAGCCCTGCAATATCCGGCCCAACCCCTGACAGGCACAAGCCTGCGGTTTTTGCCTGAGATCATATTGGAGTCAGAACTGGTCATGGCGCACCCTACACCCCATCCCACTGGTCTGGGGCTGTTTTACCATGGATTACCGACAGATTCAGTTCAGCGAATGAACTCCGGGTCAGCGACCGCTGGCACTGCGCCCGCTTTTTCACCCATGTCGAGGAACCTTCTGACCGCTTCACGGCCATCATCCTTGTAGTCGAGTGTTCGCTGGTTGACATACATGCCGACAAACTTGTCGGTCAACTCGCGGGTCAAACCACGGTTGTACTTTTCAGCGTACTGCAGGGCCTCTTCGCGGTGATCGAGAGCGTAGGCGATGCTCTCACGCAAAATCCTCGAAATCTCGTGAATGTGCTCTTCCCCCAGATCTCTGCGGATTGCATTTCCGCCCAGGGGCAGCGGCAAACCATCCTGAGTTTCAGCCCACCATTTCCCGAGGTCGACCACAGGGTAGTAACCCTGATCCTGATAGGTGACTTGGCCTTCGTGAATGATCACCCCGGCCTCGAATTCTCCGGAGCCGACCCGTTCCATGATCTGGTCAAAATCAACGGAGACGGTTTTCGCCTCCGGATACCAGAGCTTGGTCGCGAGGGTGGCACTGGTCCAGTCTCCGGGAACCGCAATGGGAACCCCGGCAAGATCTTCACGGGTTTTGGGCTCACGAGAAATCATCACCGGACCGTAGTTTTCACCCATGCTGGCACCGTGGTTCAACAGGGCATAGCGGTCGGAGAGATGGGCATAGGCATGGATCGAGATGGCGGTCACTTCGTGTCGCCCCTCGACAGCGTGCTGATTCAGGGTCTCGATGTCGGCCATCATGTGATCGAACTCGTAAATACCCGTATCAATTTTGCCTTCGCCAATGGCGAAATGCATGAAGGCATCGTCAGAGTCAGGACTGTGGGCGATGACTACTTTCATGGTCTCCTCCGTAGATACTCGTTGCCGCAGGCAGGAAAAACCTCCCTGTTTTGACGAATTACACAAAATCGCTACTATCACGTGAATACTCAACATAAGGGCAAAATCGACCACCTGCCAGCAAAGCGGGGCTACAGTTCACTTGCCACGATCAGTTCAGGATCCTATTCTCTATATTGTCAGGTCTCGCGGAGTCATTTCCCCGCCTGAGACCTTTCCCAGCGGCAAATTCCAGGGGGAATGCCGACACCAACAAACTGAACAGAGAAGAATCAGCAGGAGGCCGCAGATGGCAGATCCCGCAAACAAGGTCGAAAGTAATATCGCAGGCAAGTGGTACGTCGATGACGAATGCATCGACTGCGATCTCTGCAGAACTACCGCTCCTGACAACTTCAAGGCCAACGAAGACGAAGGCTACTCTTTCGTGTTTAAGCAGCCTACTTCCCCGGAAGAGGAAGAACTCTGCGAACAAGCGAAGGAAGAATGCCCCGTCGAGGCGATTGGCGACGACTGCTCCGCCTAGTGAGTGCTCTTCAGTCTCTGTTCCATTCAGCATTCGAGGCGGGGACCATACCGGTCTCCTCCATGCATCTACCGATAGACTCAGCGATCTCATAACTCCCTGACACAGTGGGACCGATGTAGTTGCGAGTCACTTTCTCGCGAGCAAGCAGAACTCCGCCGGCACCCCGAACCAGTGCCTCCACCGCCACCGTGTCATGAAGCTCGACTCTGGGGTCGTACATGGCATCGGCGGCACCCTCTGCGACAAGACAGTGCCCCCACCAATCACCAAATCCCCGAGTTCTTCGAACAGAAGATGTGAGCTTGCTCCATGAATCCCACTTCCCGGATTCGTGAATATGCCTGAGTCCTCCATGACAGAGAAAGGTATCGCTGAGAGCCTTACAGTCACGAACCCTGATGGCGTCTTTTTGCGCTGTTTGCGGGTGAGTTCCGTAACCACGCCATGCTCCCCTGTCAGCGATTCCTATCCACGTCCATCCCATGAGTTCAGGATCTCCGGCCATCGCCCCCAAGGCTGGAGCATGAACCACTCCCAAAAGAGGTGATCCACTGATCCTCAATCCGATCAGGATCGCAAAACCTGGCAGACCATCCACAAAATTGCGGGTCCCATCTATAGGGTCGATCACCCAGCAATCCTCCAGTTCCCCCTCCTGACCATACTCTTCCCCGTATAAGCCAAACTCGGAACCCTGAAGTCTCAATTCTTCGCGAATGATCTCTTCTGATTGAGTATCCGCAAGAGTGACAGGAGACCCATCTGCTTTTGAATCAGCCTCAATGATCGGATTGCGAAAGAAATCTCTCTGAATGGACGCTGCTTTCCTTGAAGCAATCAATGCCCATTGAATCCATTGATCCAAATCACTTTGAGAAACCGGTTCGGTTTTTTGTTTGGGGTTCATACAGCTTCCTCAACCTTGTTTCTGCAAAGATGAAGACTGACCGTCGAACTTGTCACATCACTCCAACCCATGAAAAAAAATATGAAGAGCCATAAACCCTGTGTAACGAGAATCGGACCCGGTTGCCAAACCATCGTCAACGCATTGTCAAGATCAGGAACAACTCCTGTGGTTGAGACTGACGAAACAAACACGATAGCGCCGAACAATCCCAGTAAAGCCATCCACTGATATGCACTGATGCTGTTATCTCCCCGGTAGTCCGAACGTAAAAACTCGGAACCAAATCTCCAGATCTGAGTGACACCAAGACTCAACAGCAATGCGAAAACAAATTTTCCTGATAAAAACAACGCCGTAGAAATCAGTCCAGTTACAGTACATAGCACAGCGGTGATTGCAGGAATCGCAACAAGAGGCCTTTGGGAATACCCGGAATCATATTGAACCTTCCGGGTTTCCATGGAGTTATAGGTTATTTTCAAAGGCCTAAAGATCCGCTGAGTAATACCTGTCAATTCATCAACTGGCTTACCGTAACAACAGCCAAATGAAATACACGCTAATCGCCCCAAACCTTCACCGAATGAATAAGCGATAGTGAAGGCTGCGGTGGCCTCAAGAATCGGCAATGGACGGCCATAGAGTTCCAATTGACTCACAATAAAAAGCAAGAGAGGACACAAAATCATTCCGACAAAGGCAGCAGCACCAATACTGAATGTGTTTTTTCTTCCCTCAATCCATTGTGCAATTTTTCTTGAAGAAGGAATCACGACAGCCATCACTGCCGTAATCAATATCACTGCTTCCGAAAACTGAAATTCAAGAGCCAGTAGCAAGATCCATAATACACTGACCGAAAGTGCGTAAGCAGAAGCTGAGATAAATCCATACCAGGTGAAGTTACCCGCCTCCCAGGTTCCATCAGGATTGGAATGCAATGGAATAGAGGCTAAAACTTGCCAGCGATCACCGGCCAACTTTCGAATACCAAGAATCAAAGGAACAAGAGTTACAAGGCCTAAAATCGTAAGGAACATCATCATGATCGGCCCTGCCCCCCTATTTTACGTGCGATGGACTGCCTGACTTTCACTTCAGTTTCATTGAGATGGCCACCAAATGCATTGAAGCGACTCTGAACATCTGAACGGCTGCGAAATGAGACCAAATCCTGATCAAATTCAAGCCTGCCCGGTTCAAAAATCAAAACATCTGTACTGCTTCCGGGCCGGTACAAACTCTTGGGTTGCCCCTTTTTCAGAAACATACGAGGAACAACATCGGTAGGACTGTCATATTTTTGCTGTGAATACCTTTGATCGATCCCGCCGATCATCAAAGCGACAATTTCGACCATTGCCACTCTTCCGACCCACGAACCATGAGGTACGTCAGTATCGATGATCGTCACAACTCGTCGATTGGCTGAATATGGAGTGACCATTTTGACAACGGCACCTGGATTACAGGAATGATAATCTCCATCAAGAGTGTAAATATCCCTCACCACTCCAGATACTGGCACATGATTCCAGTGGTACATTTCCGGAGTCAGCCTGAATATTGCGAAGTCTCCTTCATGGAAGATGGTATGAAGGTCCGTGCGGTCAGTGCCAAGCAACTCATTGAGCTTGAAAAACTTATCTTTGATCTTCAGATAACTCACCTCTGAAAGTCCACCGACAATCATTCGGGAATCAGCAGGAGACACTACAACTTCAGAATCTTCTGGCATCGGACGAGATTTCCAATAACAGATCTTCCTCTCGAAGAAATCCCGGGGAGTTTTCATCTCGTTCGCTGAGATCAGGGATTCTTCCAGATCCACTCCTCGAGCTTTCAAGAAACGTTGGCTTCCGGAAAATGTGGCACTCAAAGGCAAATCAAAATTCAGTAGCCCCAATAGATCAGAAGCCCGCTCTCCAGTCAGCATTTGAAACAACGCAGGCGCTTTTTCTCTGGTTTCGCTATAGAGAAAGCGCACGATTTGATCACCGAAAAGTTCTTCCGTGATTACCTGTCCGTCTTCCCTGCACACAAACTGATGCGGATTCATGAAACTTTTTCCTTCTCAACAAGCTTCTCAGATTCTTTTTGCAGAAACTGTTCGACCAGAATCATCAACGAAATCAACGTTGCGATCTTGTCTTCACTGCAATCCTGCTGAGCGATCGATTTTTGGACTTCATCTACAAACCCCAACGGGTTCTGGATATTTTCAAGTTCACTTACTTGTGACTGGAATTCCGTATTGGGCTTTAATCTGATCAAGGTCGCTCGTAAATCCTCAAATGCCTCCTCCAACTGATCATTACAGAGGTCACCACGGCACCACTCTTCGAGCCCCTGATTAAACTTCTGCGCACACACATTCATGGGAGAAGAAACTTGTAAATTTTTGAGGACAGCACCCGTGATTCTTCCGGCACTACTTCTTTCTCGTGGGTAGTCAATTCTTGATTCAATTTCCTGAATGGTCTCAGACATACCCAAGTGACTGATCAGTTCACTTGATGAGACCTTTATCAACTTCAGGCAGCCTTTTAAATATTCCTGAACAGAGACTCGAATTTTCCCTTTGTATCGATAACTTCTACGAGAACCTTCGCAGTACGCCAACACTCTTCCCATGAACAAATCAGGCCCATGAGGCCTTATGAAGGCGGTTGGCAATCCCAGCGCTGAGGCGAAAATCAACTGCCTTCGCTCACTCTCTGTGTCCGGGTCGTCAGGGATAGAATCATGGTTAACTCGCCCTGCAATAATCTGTTGGTGAGCAAATGCCGTCAGCAGAATCAACAGGTCTGAACATAGAGCAAAATCTTGCTTGAATGAGGGGAACAGTGAATGAATCCGACTTTCAATACCGACAAACCCATGAGAATCATATGAGCGCGGCTTGAATGGCAAATACATCGACATCCGACTATCAAAGACACTTTCTCTTTCCAAGTCCCTTTTCAATCGGTCGTGATTTCCCAGCAGGCCATTTTGTGACGAATTTTTTTCTGTACTCAAAAATGAAATCGGATAATCAATCAAGCGATAGTCTGGTACATGGTCCCCTTTAAGCCTGAATAGAATTTGGCGAATCCGGTCTATCCAATATGGACCATACGGTTTCATAGTCCTTCCCAAGCACCTGTTTTTTGCTTTCACTCTCCAACGACGCCAGATCATCCGCAGGTGTTTTCCTGTCAATTGATGAGGAAGAAACCCCAGGGCGACTTCAGGATGGAAATCTTTGAAATCCAGGCGGTAGGGAGAAGCTGATATATAACCTACAAAAAGACCTAAAAAATGCTCAACGACTTTTGATACCAGATCAACAAGGCTTTTCTCTTCCTCAGCCCCGAAACCTGAATATTGCTGACTACGCATTTCAGTTAACAATTTGCTACCCAGTGTCAAATGGATGCCATTGTTTGAAAGGGATGTGCTTGAAGTGCTCGGCAATACGACAAGATTGTTTTTCAGAATTCCAGCGTCTTTGATTTTTGGAATAATGTTGAGATGTGAACGACTGAGAACCTCATGACACAACCTCATATAGGCTGCTTTTTTTTCTCCGTTTTGCCAACCCGACAGACATGGACTGCAGAAAAGCTCCCGATACTGATTATCTGAAATCAATCGATTAAGAGATTTTTGGTTCTCTGCTGGGTGAGGCTGGAAAAAAATCTCAACTTTTTGCCCCGACTCCAACAAACCAAATTTTTGATTTGCGTACTGAACAAGAAGTTGCGAGAACAAAAATCTGAATGAGGCTTCTCTGGCGATCTCAATTCCGCGCCCACTGGCCTCGTCTGGATTCATTACATGAAAAGAAGTCGATTCTGGCGAGGTGTTATCATTCAAAAAATTAATCTTGAGTTTTTCCGCGAACTGTTTCACTTGTGGGATTGATTCACCCTGAATTGAAGCCAGAGCGAGATTGAGAAGGTATGACACTGGAACACGTATCCACTTCTCGCCGTCTTTTTCAAACTCAAAAATGTTCCGATCAGATCTCAATACACTGTTTGAATCCAAGCGATCCGAATGCATATCATTCAAAAACTCTTCATTGACTGATTTGGAAGTTTTTTTCACCGGGATTCGAACCCATGAGTTTTCCCAAACTGAAGTATTAGGGTTTTTCAGAAAATCCACCAATTGGGACAAGCGAGTACTCGAGCTTTCACCACGGGCAACTCGCTTTTTTTGGTCAGTAAGATCATCACTGCCCAATATGGACTGTGGAAGATCAACATTTTTCCATGATCCCAGCACTGCGACCTGGAACTCCATTTCAGATCCTGCGGTCAGGTCTTTATGGCAATATGGAAGAGTATCAGCATTTTTGGGATCACAGCCTGCGGCCTTTAACGCGGCAACTGCACGATCCAAAGCGATATTTGCAGTAATTTCTTGACTGATCTTCACCTGTGCTTTTCCCCCATGCTCGAAGTCCCCCAGAACTCTTGCATAGGATCATCACGTTTATTTTTAAGGAGTTGGAAAGAATCAGATTAGGATCTTCGCACCACGATATCGGAACCACAAATTTTTAAACACATTGTGGACCTATTTGGAGGTCTCGATTGGATCGGATGAGGGTGGAGACCATTGATCCGAAACACACCACCCAGCTATGCCGCTTTTATATCATCAGACCCTGATAAAACTTTTTGAACTGGGAGCCGGCAGTAGGCGACGGCGAACAACCTGCAATCCCACTGGTAACTCTCCGTCAAACAGTTGGACTAATACATCCTCAGGCTTGGTGAGATGGTCACCCTGTAAGCAGATCCGCATCGACAGCAATCTCTCCTCTGGTTGACAGGATTGAAGGCCTTCCACATCTGCTGGTACCTCCTCGAGCCATTCAAGGATTTGGATGCCAGGCCGAATATCGACCACCTTCGGCTTGCCTTTTTTAGTCAATCTGTCGACCGGAATCTCCTTGCGGTCCAGGAATTGGGCAAGTTTTTCACCCGGGATTCGATCGGCGACTTGGTTGGGTATAAAGATCAGAATGTCAGCCCAGTTGCTGACGATGGAAAGCTTCGGAGCATCAGGACCCAGAGCATGCAAGGAGCGAATGACGATTCCGTCAGGACACTGCTGAGAGAGCTTCTCGAAAACCACCTCTGCTGGGAGATCTTCCTGCAATCGAATATCGACCACTTCTGAAAGCCCCGCCATTCCCAAACGCAGCGGCGGACCAAACGACATTTGGGGAATCGGGTGAAAACCCTTGGAGTATGCCGGAGAGAACCCGGCTCTTCGAATTGCCCTTGGCAGGAAACGGTTCAGATCCAAATGGCTCATGTAGCGGGCGCGACCCAGCTTGGCGTATCGGATTCGATATCCATGGCTGGCATGATCCAACTCTTTTCGCTCTGGTGGCATTTTAGGGTTCGCACGCGCAGCAAAGCGCTTCTTTGCCTCTTCTCGAACCTGTTCCACACCGGCATCCGTCTGTGAAGAGGCCTTGCCCACTTTTTTCTCTTTGGCATCGAGGAAATCGAGGAACTCAATGCGCTCTTCTTTCATTTGACTGAGATCACATTCAATTCCACAGTCGTAACAAACCAATCTGCGCTTGTCTTCACTCGCCTCTTCCACATTGGTGTAGTGGGTCAATCTCTTGCCAGGTTTGCCACACGGATGGGAAGTCCGATCCTTGAGCGCTCTCTGGTACTCGCGCTTGAGGAACTTGGGCTCTACTCCACAATCGAGGTGGTCCCAGGGGAGCCTTGCGTCGATGGGAATGGTGCCGAGGAAACGGTAGCGGTCGATCTCATTTTCCTCGATCGCTTCCATCCAGTAATCAAACCTCATCCGATCGGACCAGCCGTCGAATCGACAGCCCTTCCGCCACGCAGTTTCGATGACATTGGAGATGGTCCGGTCTCCCCTGCTGAGGATTCCCTCGAGGTGACTCGTCGACGGATCGTGCCAGCGAAGCTGAAGGCCCGGATGTCGGGTCCATTTCCGCAAGGCATCATGCTTCATTTCGATATCTGGAAGATCATCCATCGCAGCCCACTGGAAAGGAGTGAACGGCTTCGGCACATGGCTTGAAACGGAGACGGTCACCTGAGCTCGTCCTTTGGGCAGGTACTCCTTGGCAATATCGAGCATGCGCTTGCCTGTGTCAGCGATACCGCGAACGTCACTTTCATCTTCTGTGGGCAGGCCGATCATGAAATACAGTTTCATTCGGCGCCAACCCCTGGAGAAGATCCGGTGTGCACTTTTGGCGATGTCTTCTTCCGTGATGTTTTTGTTGACCACATCCCGCATCCGCTGCGTTCCTGCTTCAGGAGCAAAGGTCAGGGAAGTGTTCCGAACACTGGACATCTCTTCCAGCATCTCATCGGTCAAGCCATAGGCACGAAGAGAAGAAACACTGAGAGAAATATTCTTCTCCCGCAACTCTGGCATGATCTTTTTGACGAGTGGCTCAATGGCGCTATAGTCTGCCGTCGAGAGGCTCGTGAGAGAGACTTCATCGAAGCCTCCGCACTTGACCGCATCACGGACCACTTCCTGAATATCTTCAGGAGGTCTCTCCCTGACAGGGCGGTAGATCATTCCCGCCTGGCAGAAACGGCAACCCTCGGTACAGCCCCTTGCGACCTCGATGCTCGCACGATCAAAAACCACTTCCGTATTGGGAACGGGGGATTTGGCCGGGAATGGATACTCGGCAAGATCGGGAACGTGCGCCCGCTTCACGGAGGCAGGGACTCTTTCATCCAGCGGGGAGTCGACAACAGTGAACCCTGTATCTGGCTCCACCCGAGTACTGTAAAGCGACGGCACATAGACCCCGTCGAACCCACTGATCTGGATCAGTCGATCTCTTCGGGAAACACCCAATTCCTTGAGTGATTTCCAATGGTCGACCACTTTGTGGAAGTGTCCTTCACCATCGCCGATCAAAAAGGCATCGATGAAGGGGCTCATCGGTTCCGGCTGGAATGCCACCGGTCCCCCGGCCATGACCAACGGGCAATCGTCGTCGCGATCACTGGAACGAATGGGGATGCCACCGAGATCGAGCATCGTCAGAATATTGGTGAAGGTGAGCTCGTACTGCATCGAGAAACCGACGACGTCAAAATCTCGCATCCTGCGCCAGGACTCCAGACTGACCAATTCAAGGTCACGAGCCCGCAACTCTTTTTCACAATCGATCCACGGGGTGTAAACCCGCTCGGCACGAACATCCTCGAGGCCATTCAATTGGGAATAAAGAATCTTGAAGCCAAGGTGGCTCATCCCGATTTCATAGACATCCGGAAAAGCCAGAAGGAAGGAAAGTCGGGCATCCGTCTTCTTGACCGAATGCAATTCGCCCCCGGTGTAACGGCCTGGTTTTTCGAGTCGATGGAGAAATGCTCTGTATGGATGGCGGGCGATATCGTGACGGTCGGGAAGTATCGAGAGATCTTCGCCCTCGGCTGCTTCCGAGGAACCGCTCTCAAAACCGACTTTGCCCATGGAGTCCCAGAGGGAATTTTCGTCAGACACCTTGTTTTCTCCCACCCTCAATTTGGAGGTATTGATCCATTGGACAAATCCTGAGCCCAGGGATCGAGAACCAAACTGGATAATATCATGTCGAAATCGGCTGCACAGTTTTCTCTGTTCGCCACTCCCGAATCACACACAGGAGGGATCACTCCCCTTTTGGACCGTTTCTGCGATCGTTCCGGGGAGGGATTCGGACTCTGGTTGGTGATGAGGAATTCTTGCGGGCGGGGATCCACTGAATGGCCAGGGCCACGATCAGGGCGGTGGTCAGGAAGGAAGGATCGGTCCAGAACATCTACAGTTTCCCCTCGTCGATCAGTTGCTTGATTTCTTTCAGGGATTTTCCCTGCTCCTGCAAATCCGCCATTTTGGCCAAACGCTCAAAGATCCATTCGGCATAGAGGCGGTGGCCAGCGGGGGTTCGCTCCTCCTCCTCGATGAATCCCGAGACGGTGTAATCGTGAATCGTCTGACGGGAGATCCCCGTCGCCGCCATCACTTCACCGATCTTGAAGAGTTTTCTCGGCACTTGGCCTGCAGAAGGCTTGGGCAAGCGTCGTATTCCCCTCTTGGATATCAAAATGCACACCGGACCTGACGGCCGGCTTCCCCGCGCGCTTTATACTTTATACTTTATAAACCATAGTTCAAGAGCAGATTTTTCTCTTCTGTGTCGCGGATTCGATTCAGGATTTGCCGGGAGGCTCCGGAACCGGGTCGTAACCGCCACGGGAAAAAGGGTGGCAGCGAAACAACCGGTGAAGAGTGAGGTACAGTCCGCGCAAAGCTCCGTGACCCCGAATCGCCTCCGCCGCGTAGCAACTGCACGTTGGCTCGAAGCGACACAAAGGCGGCAAAAGCGGTGAAATCCCGCTGCGATAAAACCGGATCAGTCCCAGAAAGCCTCTCGCCAGCAGGCCCGGACTTTCAAGCTCAGCCCGTTGATCCCCCTCCCCCTGCTCCGTCATCGGGGCTCTCCGGAAGAATCGACGGAACGGGAGATCAAATCGATCACTTCCAGTCTCAACTTCTGGAAATCGAGATCGGAGCAGCCGGGACGGGGAATCAGAATCAGATCCCGGTGTGCAGGAGCCAGGGAGCGTTCAACCCGAAAGATTTCGCGCAGCCGCCTCTTGAGACGATTTCGAACGACTGCGTTACCGACCTTGCGACTGACAGCGAGTCCCAGACGACTCTCGTCACGACCCGCTTCATGGACCACCGCACGGAGGTGCCGGGTACTCCAGCGAACGCCTTTGGAAAAGACTTCCTCAAAATCCGCCTTGCGGCAGATTCGTGAAGATCTGGGAAACTGGTGACCACTCATGTGCCCCCTTCCACCTCTTAGGAGGTGGAATCAGCGACCGACTGACCATTCATGTGGCGGGCTTCTTCAAGGCGGTTTTCGGCGACTCGGTACGCAGCTTCTGCAGGTGTCAGGTTTTCCCGACGGGAGGTTTCAAAGACTTCGCGGAGTCCATCGTAGATGTTCTCAATCTTGGCGACAGCGGTGCGCTCGTCGTAACCTTCCGGTCGAACCTCTACCGAAACGTTGATGATTCCACCTGCATTGATGATGAAATCCGGTGCATAAAGAATTCCGCGGTCGTGCAGTTCCACAGCATGCTCTTCACCCAGAAGCTGATTATTGGCCGCACCCGCAACCACCTTCACTTTCAGGCGAGGAATGGTGTCACCGTTGAGGATTCCACCGAGGGCGCAGGGAATGAACACATCTGCATCCACATCGTAGATCTCATCACCTCGAACCACTTCGACTCCCGGAAGGGCCGCGAATTCCATACAACGGTCTTCATTGATGTCGGTCACGGTCACACGAGCCCCCAGCATGGAGAGACAGCGGACGACGTCTCCTCCCACCTGACCCAGACCCTGAACCGAATAGTGAAGGCGATCCAGGTGACTGGTGCCAAACTTCTCTTCAGTACAGGCGAAGAGTCCACGGATCACTCCGCGTGCTGTGAAGGGAGAAGGGTTTCCACTGGAACCGGACTGACGACTCAACCCGGTCACGTACTGGGTCTCCTTCTGCAGCCACTCCAGTTCCTGGATTCCGATGCCCACATCCTCCGCGGTGATATAGCTACCGCCGAGGGAATCGACGAATCTGCCCATGGCACGCATCAGAGGCTCGGTCTTGTCTCTCCTCTGGTCGCCAATGATGACCGCTTTACCGCCACCGAGACCGGTATTGGCGCAGGCACTCTTGTAAGTCATGCCTTTTGAGAGACGCAGAACGTCGAAAATTGCCTCTTCTTCTGTGCTGTAGTTCCACATGCGGAGCCCCCCGAGGGCAGGCCCAAGGGTGGTGTCATGCACTGCAATGACCGCTTTCAATCCCGTTTCGGGATCATTGGCCATCACGACGTTTTCATATCCATCGGCTTCAATTTTATTGATCTTCATGCTTCCCCTTGGTCTCTGTGGGTTTGGTGAGACTTCAGGCATCTTGCCGAAGTCGGGCTCACACCCTCGACATGGGCTATCTGGATCCCAAAATCGCCTCTCCTGCGCGTGCATTTTCCCCGAAAACCGTCGAAGGAACGATCCGCCTTGGCGAACCGTTGCAGGGAAGAGGTGATAACAAAACCGGCATGTTCCCCTGAGGTCACATGCACGGATCATTCTGATTGTAACCGTTCCCTCGTCAGTTCAGAAGTGAATCGGAAACCTGTATCACCCCCCTGACCGTTTCCACAAGTCATTATTTGACATGGGTTTGCAAAATAGAATCTAACCGATTCCAAGCCTTGCAATCCCTTCTGGCAACAAGTAGACATAGACGTTCCCCAATCCACGGAGTTCCGTTGAAGTACCACGACTACCTGACTCGCCGCTATCTCAGCAGACGCTGGGCACCCTGGGCTGCCACCGTGGCGGTGGCTCTGGGAGTCTTTTCGTTGCTGACAGTTCTGGCAGTCATGGAGGGCTTCAAAGTCGAAATGCGGGAGAGGATTCGCGGCACCCTTTCCCATCTGGTCATCGAAGCGGACCCGTTCAGGGGGCTCGTCGGGGAAGATCCGCTTCTCAGAACGATTGAATCCATCGACGGAGTCAAGGCTGCTGCGCCACATGTGACCACCCTCGCCCTCTACAAGGTAGGCGTCATGGACCACTGCGTTCTCAGGGGTGTAGAGCCTGCCTCCGAGTGCGAAGTCTCCGATCTCGCCCGCTTCGTTCTCTCTGATGACTTGATCAACGAAATGCTGAATGACCGCTTCATGCTATTGCCGGCAGATCGCGAGCCGATGCCGGTGGAACAGGTGGAACAGCTCTTCTCACTGGAACGCAGAAGAGATGTTCTGCGCTGGCGACTGCAGGAGGATCCCGGATCCGGCTTCTCTGTCGACGCTCCTCCCAAACCCTTCATCGTCGGTATCGAAGCATTGCGAAGCGGCAGGCTGAGAATGGGCGATGTGGTTCAGATCTCCTCCTACTCCCCTATCACTCTGGAACCGTGCTCAGACAATTTTATCGTCGTCGGCGCATTCCAGTCCGGTGTCTATGAACAGGACCTGCGTTGGGCATACACCCACATCCGTTCACTCCAGGACACTCTTGAATTGTGGGACGATGAAGCGGAGGACATGAGACTCTCTGGAATCTCCATCAAACTCGATGACTATTCGCAAGCGGACAGAATCAAGGGAGAGATCCGCAGGGAAGTGGATCGGCGAATGTTCCTCGACCCGGATCATCCGGACAAGATTCCCCTGCGCAGTCCATCCTTTGAAACATGGGAGGACAAGAGGGCCAATCTGATACAGGCCGTCGAAATCGAAAAACGCATCATCTCGGTTTTGATGTTGCTCATCGTTGCGTTCGCCGCAGGAATGATCTTCCTGATTCTGATGCTGCTGGTGATCGAGAAAGAACGGGATCTTGGAGTCCTCCGTGCCCTCGGAGCGACCCGCAGTGGAGTCGTCTCTCTTGTTCTGCGCCAGGGGATGTTCCTGTGCACGGTAGGAGCCGCGGTCGGCCTCTTGGCTGGCTGGCTATTCCTCGAGAACATCAATGCGTTCCATGATCTGGTCTATCAGATGACCGGGCTGAGACTCTTTCCGCCAAATGTCTACTATCTCGAGCGCATTCCCATGGTGTTACGTTGGCAGGACATTCTTCTCGTCAGCCTCCCGACCCTGATCTTTGGCTTCTTTGGCAGTATTCTCCCGGCTATCCGGGCGGGCCGCCACGACCCCATCAAGGCGTTGCATCATGAGTGATCTCTCCTCCTCCCTCCCTGTGATCAATGCCAGAAAGCTGGTGAAGTCATTCCCCATGGCGAATGGCTCCGAACTCAAGGTCTTGCAGGAACTCGATCTCCAAATCGACGAGGCAGAGATGGTCGCCATCGTCGGAATGAGTGGAGTGGGCAAAAGTACACTGTTGCATTGCCTTGGTCTTCTCGACACCCCGACCACTGGCGAAATCACATACCGGGATGGTGACCGTATCTGGCGCTCAACAGATTTGAGCGAAGACGACCGCTGTCAATTGCGCAATCACTTCATTGGATTCGTGTTTCAATTTTTCCACCTGCTGCCTGACCTCAACGTTCTTGAAAACGTCATGTTGCCAACGGTCATCAGTCAAGAGACGGGCGAGTGGAATCGAAACCGTAGCAGTCTCGAAAACCGGGGTGAAGCTCTGCTGGAGCGTGTCGGACTGAAAGGTCGCGAGCGTCAATCTCCCGGAACCCTGTCTGGGGGAGAACGCCAACGTGTCGCCATTGCCAGAGCATTGATGATGTCACCCAAGCTTCTTCTCTGCGATGAACCCACCGGCAACCTGGATTCACGGACCAGTGAAAGCATTCACCAGTTGCTTCGGGAACTGCATCAGGATCTTTCGACGTCGATTTTGGTCGTCACCCATGATCCGGACCTCGCTTCGCGAGCAGACCGAAGATTGCAAATGATCGACGGACGCTTCCAGAATGAATCCGCCGCTGACCCGGAGACTTCCTAGCAGTCGGAACCAACGCCGAGCGGGATGGCTTCGATGTCAGGCAAGGCTTCATGGATCGCCAGCAATATCGTTCTTCCAGCCTCCAACTCTCTGTGAAGAACCTCCAGAATCCGCTCTCGTTGTTGGCGATTCTGTGCAGAAAATGGCTCATCCAGAAGCAGCAGAGGGGCACTCCCACAAAGGGTACGCAAGAGTTCTCCTCTTTGGGCTTCTCCACCGGAGAGCTGGTCCGGACGGCGATCCAATAGCGATTGAAGGTCGAGGGCTGCAGCGGTGTCTTCCAACTGGCCTGCGGTTTTCTGACTGGAAAGTAACTGGGCCTGCTCACGCAAGGTCATGTGTGGCCACAGACCCCGCTGTTGTCCCAGCCAACCGATTCCCCTTTGCCAAGGCTCATTCTCAGTGCCCTCTTCAGAGATGGTTTTGCCGCCAATCCGGATTGTTCCCGACTCAACCTGTAGGAATCCGGCAATCGCTTCGAGAATACTGCTTTTTCCTGAACCATTCGCGCCGACCAGTGAGCTGCACTCTCCCCGCTGAATCTTCAGGGAAACTGGGCCAAGCCTTTGCGCTCCCCTGCATACGACAACTTCAGACAACTCCAGAGTGACTTCACTATTCACCGGTCACTCCTCTCCTGCGAATCATGGTCGAAAAAAACAACGTCCAAAGAGTGCTGATGACAACCATCGCCAGTGCCAGCCTTGCGGCTTGTTCATCATTGCGAAAGTGCAGTAACTGATGCAACTCCAGCGCTGGGGACGGGTGCCCCGGTGGGGCCAACAGCAGTGTCGATTGAACCTCTCCCATAATGAGCAACATTCCAAGAATTGCTCCAGGAAGCAGCACTGGCAGAGACCGCGGTAACAACGCTTTCCAGCGGGCAGAGCCTGGTGGTAACTGGAGTGCCGCTTTCATTTCGGTCTCGGGAATCATCCATACCGACAGCAAGGCAGTGATCACTGCCAGAGAACCCAACTGAGTGATCTGGGCCAGCGAAAGCAACAGAGGCGTATGATCCAGAGCAAGGGGGATCCACGGCCTGATGGAGGTGGCCAAAGACAACCCGACCAGACTCCCGGGCAAGAAAGTCGGCAGACACCACAGCAACAATGATTTGCGTCTGCGAGTCAGGGCCAGAGCCCAACAGGACAAGAATCCGATGGAGACGATCAGCAATGCCCGGGGCAACTCTCTGAACCCGCCCCAGACCGCTTCCAAAAATTCCGCAATCGCTTGTTCGAATTGCGAGGCCTGCGGCCAGGCTGTGAAGATCAGGACGCCAAGAAAGACCGCCACAGGAAACAATCTCGGAATCCACCAGAGAGAAACCCATGGAGTTGCGGGCAGGCCCACCGTCGTCGGTGCCTGAAAAGAGCGCCCCAACCACAGTCCTTTGGGCAAAAGCCGAATCACCCATGGAAACACAAGCAGTATCAATCCAGCGGCCAACCACCAGCCGGAAAGTCCATCACCGATGGTCAATCGTGCCATGATTCGCCGACCCACACTTTCCACACCGGTGTAGGAGGGGATCTCCGTCGCTGGCAACATCAGCAAAAACAGCAGCAGAAGACAACTTCTGCGCCAGGGCTTTTGCATTTGCCAGCGAAGTTTGAGTGCCGCTCTGGGAGGCAGGGTTCTCAGTGCGTGTTCCTGTGCCACTGGAATCGTGAGAGACAATCCGGACAGAAGCAAAAACGCCACCGGAGCCCACCTCAGTGTCAACAGGAGCACTGCCCCCAACTCGTCACTTGTACCCGCCAACAAGAGTGAAGATCCGATGGTCGCCTGAATCGCTGAAGCGATGGCAGCGGGTGGAGTCGTAAAGGTGATCAACAACCCTGGCAACAACCACAGGAATGCCCCTCGCGGCTGGCGGAACGCAGAAAAAAACAGAGCGTCTATTCCGCCAATGAGAGTGGCAAAAAACGCTGCTGCCAGAGCCAAAAGAGCGGTTGAGAAAAACAGGGGAATTGCAGACCATGCACTATCAGCGGCCTCGGAAAAACTGCCGCTCAGGGTGTCCTGATACACCGTGAGAAACACAGGAATATAAAATCCTGCGAGCAACACCCACAGAGGCCAGGTTCGGATCAAAGTAGATATCATTAACGATCCAGCAAAGCTCTCTCCACATCCTTGATGGCACCCGGCAGAGTCTCGGCTGCGGCACTCCAGTCGATGGTCATGACGTTACCCAGCGAATTCAGATCCAGTCCTCCGGGACCCACCTTTGTTCCTTTTCCCAAAGGAACCTGACGACTGGAAGAAGCGGCCAGCATCTCTTCCACGCGGGGACTGAGCAACCAGCGAGCCAAAGCTTCCGCTTCATCCGGATGGGGGGAGCCCTCGATCAAACCCACCACGTTGGGAAGAAGGATAACGCCGTCCTCCTCGGTAAATCCTTCACCCAGATCGATGCCGCGCCTTCTCACCACCTCGATATCATCCGTATCCGTCAAGCCGATCCAGACTTCCCCGGTGATGACACGGTCCCGGGTAGCAGAATTGGAAGCGGCAATTCGAATCCCGTTTTCTTTCAAGCCCTGTAACCAGGTGGTGAAATCGGCTTCACCCCAAGCCCACTTGAGAATTGCCATGTGGGTTCCTGTCGTTCCCAATCGGGGATCGGCCAGAGCCACCTTGTCACGCCATTGCTCGTCCACCAGATCACGAACCGAAGTCGGAGGCTTGGTGCCAGCGGGCGATTGCGGATCCAGTGCCAGAGCTCTCACCCTTCCTGCAAATCCACACCAGCGATTTTGCGGGTCTCTCCATTTTGTAGCGATTCCGGGGGCGAACCCCTCCGGCAAACTTCGGTAGATACCCTCGTTTGCCAGGCGAACCGATCGCAGTGGTTCATTGGACCAATGAACATCACAGCGAGGCCTCGCCTTTTCAGCCCGCAGCCTCTCAGCCAGACCCACCGTCTTGCTCGCCTCCGTGTCATAAATCGCCTCGACACGGATTCCTGTTTCTTTCTCAAACAGATCCAGAATCTGCTCGGAGTGTGCTCGGTCATGAGCGCAATAGATGGTCACCACCGGGCCACTCTGCCCCTGACAACCTGCGACAAAGAGAAAAATCCAAAGCCAGTTTTTCACTTGGCCTCCTGCTGCCAACGCCCATCGAAAAGAGTCAGCGTCCTGTCTGCTCTGGCAGCAACCTCCCGGTCATGGGTCACCAGAATCAGGGTCGTCTGAAAGTCTTCTCGCAATCCTGAAAGCAGATCGAGGATCTGTCGACTATTTTCACTGTCGAGATTCCCCGTGGGCTCATCACAGAGAAGCAGTTCCGGTTTTTTGACCAGCGCTCTGGCGATGGCCACCCTCTGACGTTCACCCCCACTCAACTGGGATGGGCGATGGCCACTGCGATCCGCAAGCTGAACCCGCTGCAACACCTCTTCCGGGTTTCCATGATCTTTGCTCCCCCTGCGATACTCGAGAGGAAGGCGCACATTTTCCAGGGCACTGCGATCTCCCAATAGATGAAACGATTGGAAGACAAACCCAAGGGTCTCATTTCGAGCCCGTGCCATTTCTTTTTCTGACAGGGAAAGGACATCCTTGCCGGAAAGAAGGTAGCGCCCACGGGTCGCCCGATCGAGGCAGCCAAGGATCTGTAACAGGGTGCTCTTGCCACTTCCTGAAGACCCGACGATGGCCACAAACTCACCTGATTCGATCTGCAAGTCGACTCCGGCAAGAGCAAGAACTCCCGTTTCTTCGTCACCGTAACGGCGCTCGATCCCCTGCATGTCGACGATCAGTTCTTTATCTGTAGCAGACATTACAAATCTCTCCGTCCACAAAGCACCGGAGCAGGATCCAGTGTGGCAACACGCCAGGCAGGAACCAATGCAGAGAGCATCGCTGTTCCGATCAATGCACCGAAGGTGCCCATCAGGGTTGTTGGTGGGAGCCATGCCTGCCAACCGAGAACCGGAACGATCCCCACTTCGATGACTTTCAACCCGAGCCAGTAACCGGGAGCCAGTGCCAACAATGCAAGAATTCCGGCCTCGAGAAAAACCGGTGCTGTCACTTGTCCAATGGCAGCACCCTCAGCCCTGCGCAAGGCAACCTCTTCCAGGCTTTCATCGATGGCCAAGAGCGAAATCGTCGCTGTCAGAATCAGGACGATGATCAGATTGAGAACCCAAATGAAGTGCCCCAATCCCCGAAACCGGTCGACCATTTCGAGAATGACCCCGGTCCACTCTTTTTGAACATGCAGGTAGACACCTTTTTTGTTTTCCCTGATCCACGAGGCAACAGTGGGCTCAACTGTAGCGACCGTATCGACATCCCTGACATCCAGGATGACCACGGAAGGCTCATCAACCCCAGTCCGCCAAGGCATGTACAGATTCAAGAACTCAAGCCTTCTTGCAGGGACAGATCGGGCTTTGGATGTGGCATCGAAGGAACTCATGTGCTGGCGCAGCAACAGGGGGTCCCTGACGACGCCGACGATTTCGCAATCGATCGCCTGGCCCTTGCGGATCGATCGGAAGGATTTCCCCAGTGCGTCTTCCGCCTGCGAATAGAACTTCAAAGCCAGAGCTTCGTCGATCACCGTCGGCACGGGATTGTCCGGATCTTCCGGCCAACGGTCGCTTTCTGTCAGAAATCTTCCGGCCAACATTCCTGACCGCAGTACTGACTGAAAACCGGGAGTGGTGGAAACCATAGTGTGTTGCCACGAAACGTCCAGGTGGGTGGTCAAGCCCAGATCGATCACCAATGGCGACATCGAATCGACCATGGTTCCCACCCTTTGGAAAAGGGAATCCAGATCCGCTTCCGCCACCGGTACTCCCTCTGTACTGGTTCCCAATGAGAGTGTGCCAAGGGAGATCGGATTGACGAGGGCAACCAGATCGGTTCCGAGTGCTTCCAGATCATGACCGATAGCTTTACGCCCGCCTTCGATGGTCCCCACGATGCTGATGACGGACGCCAATCCGAGAACAAAGGTCAGGACCATCAATAATGCCCTGACTTTGTGGCGAATGATTCGGGAGAGGGCTTCAAAGATCATCGATCAACGCCTCTCACTCAGAAGGGAGGCGGGATCCACTCCACTGACTGACCATGCAGGTCCTGCGGAGGCCAATGCGGCACCGATGGTCACGATCAGGGTTGAATTGAAAATTGTTCCCCACGGCCAAGACACTTCCAACAGGACCGATGGATCCATCTGTGCCCGAACCACCGCCAGAATCATGGCGACGATGGTTCCCAAGACTGCTCCAGTGAGGCCGATGAGAATCCCCTCCCAGAGAAACTGGAAGAAGATGTCGAAGCGTGTCGCCCCCTCGGCTCTTCGCAAGCCCACCTCTCCCCGTCTTCGCCTTCCGGTCAGAAGAAGCAAATTGGCGAGAACGATAAATCCGGTGACCGCAGAGATCACGAAGAAGACATCGTGAAGGACCAGATAACCATCCAGCTCCGGGCTTGCGAGGATGGCCCATGCAGCATTGCTGTATACGAGGGGCGTACAGCCTCTGGTCAGCAGGGTCTCTTCAGCAAGATCACCGATGCTCTGGACTTCTGAGGGGTCGGTCTTGATGACGACCCAATCGATCTCCCCCTTGGCAGCGGCGAAATCGGACCGGTCAACGTGAACCGAGAGCCCCGCTTCAAGCCAGGGAGCAGAATCGGGCGCCACTCCGAGCATTTTGAGAACACCCTCCACCATCGACGAAAAGGTGTGGTCCTTGCCAAACCCGAGGGGATCGATGCCGGCTGTCGGTGCCATCACGCCCACGATCCTGAATACCTGCGCATCCGCCCTTTCGCTTGGCCCCAAACCTGATCGCCAGCTGCCGAAGGATCCCGGGGCGATCCAGACTTCTTTGCCGAGAAGCGTGCTGACCGGGTCCCCCGTGATCTCGTCTCCGTCTTTTTTGTCTCCTGTGGAGAGCCAACGATCCGCCAGGGCGGACTCGACCACTGCTTCCGGCACCGCTGCTCCCCCTTGAAACCAGCGACCGGCCTGAAGCATGAGCGACCGTGCATCGGGTTGCCGGGAGTCACCGGCAAGAATCCACCCTGAGGTCGATCGGGAAGCAGAATATCGGGCATTGAAAGACGTGATGCCGGTGACCAGTACCTGCGGATCAGCGTCACTGAGGCGACGATTCAGGGCTGCAAGATCTTCAGTGTCCAACGGCCTGGGGGAACCGTCCTCCGCCTCCAGCTGGATCCTGTCGGTACCCAACTCCCCAGAGCGGTCGACCGCTGCCGAGCGGGATCCCTCGAGAATGGCTGCGGGGGCGACCATCAGCGTCATCGCCCACAGGATTCCCTGACAGATCAGCAGGGTACGGATCGGGTGGCGGATCAACTCCCGCATTGCACCTGACATATCCGGTCTTCCTTACTGTGATTCGGGGTCCTTGGGGGTGTCCGCTGTCTGCCGATTCAAGGTCGGCTGACGGGTCCGGGGAGAGGAAATCCCAGGTCCATTCCAATCCACGAGAATCGGAAGCCGGTTCTCGCCTCCGGGCCCACTTCGGATTATCCTCCGGGGAGGTGCAGAGGCAACCGCACTCGATCGTGCCGCTCGGATTGTGTGCTCAATTGATCAAACAGGAGGTCACCATGACCCAATCACCGCTTTCAGCAAATCGTTTCCAGCGTTCTCTGACAGGGATTTCACTCGTGGTCCTCGCCACTCTCTTCGTCAGCGGGTGTGCAGGGCTCGTCCCCCCTGAAGAATCGATTCCCGTGGTTGAACAACACCAGCCCGATGACATCCCTGCTCCCTTCGGATTCGACCTCGATCCCAACTCCTGGTCCTACCTGAAATTTCAGGATGCTCCCCTGCCGATGCGCTCTGTAGAGGTGATTTACTGGGGTGATCGTCCGATAAACGAGATTTCTGCCTGGTATCAGGAGCAAATGCCCAACCATGGCTGGGAGTTCAAATCCGACAGTATCGATGCAGGAGAAACCCAGTTGCGTTATTCTAAGAACGACGAGTACGCAGAAGTGCTCGTCCGACGCATGCCCGATGAAGATGGCAAGCACTACGTTACCAGGCTCATCGTCAGGATCGGTGTCGAATCCTGACTCTCCCGTAAACGGAGTTGAGGGGAAGTCACCACCATGGCAACGACAGGACCAGGTCGCCCGGAAAACAAGAACGCTCCCGCCACCGATAGCGAGGGAGCCGAGTTGGAAAAAACCCTCGAGGACGCCACCGCCGGTGTCGTCGAAACGGCGAAGAGTAATTCCAATCTGATCATCATCGTCGTCTTGGGAATTGTTGCGTTACTCGCACTCCCCTCTGTTCTCGACAGAGTCGATGAACAGAAACTTCAAAAACTGAACAACGAAATCGACTCCTGCCTGAACCAGGAGACGGAAGCAGTCGTTCAGTCTTACCCTTCCCTTCTTGATCAGTTATCGGGCACACCCGTTGAAGCCTACGCCTATACCCGTGTCGCCACATGGTTGTGGGAACAGGAAGATGAGGCCCTGCGCGATTCCAGCGTGACCGTTCTGGAGCAGGCGAAAGGCAAGTTTCCCAATGATGCCCTGATCGAAAGACGCATCATGGAATATTCCACCGCCATCGCCTCGGGCAAAACCTTTGTCTTGCCCGAGATTCCGGTGGTTGAACCGGAAGTCGTCGAAGAGACGGTCGTTGAAACGACAGTCACCGAACCGGAAGTCACCCCCGCCGCTCCGACACTCACAGAAGAACTTCCCGATTCAGGCAAAACCAATGAGGCAGATTCTGATGGAGCCGCTGCAGAGCCCGCTCCTGTAGAAGGTGAAGAATCCGGAGAGACCGGTGGCTCCGGTCGCTGAGGGCCCTCCTCCTTCCGATCCCACCGGTTCGGGGCCTGATGAAGCGGGCCCCGATCAGGAAACCACCTCCCGAGAGCTCCCTGTCACCGGGGCCGAGGCCGGTGAGCGCCTTGACAGTTGGCTGGCAAAGAAACACCCCGACCATTCCCGATCGGTCCTGAGACGCTGCGTCGAAAAAGGTCGAGTGACCATCGATGGTCAGCCGGTGAAAAAAGCCTCCCGGAAGCTGAATGCGAATGAGAAGGTCTGCTTCACACCCCCTCCTCCGCCCCAAGTCACTCCCCTGCCAGAGAACGTTCCCCTTGAAGTGCTCTATCAGGATGAACACATCCTGGTGATCTCCAAAGAAGCCGGCATGATCGTTCACCCTTCTCCGGGGGCTCCCCCTGAAGGCACTTTGGTGAATGCCCTGCTCGGTCATTCCAGTGGCATCGGCCAGGTCGGAGAAGAAGATCGCCCCGGCATCGTTCATCGTCTTGATCGGGAAACTTCGGGGGTCATGGTGATTGCCCGAACCAATGCGGCCCATCGGGAACTTTCCCGACAATTTCATGATCGCGAAGTCTCGAAGGAATATCTGGCTCTCTGTCATGGCGAGCCTGCGGAAACTTCTGGTGAGATCGATCTACCCCTGGCGAGGTCTTTCACAGACACCAAAAAGTGGACGGTTCGCCATGATCAGGATGCCCGCCAAGCCTTTACCGCGTGGAAGCTGAGCAAAACCTTTCCAGAATTACGGTCACCCATCAGTTGGATCCATTGCTTCCCACGGACGGGAAGAACCCACCAGATTCGTGTCCACCTGAGGGCCATCGGACATCCGATCCTTTGTGATTTCCTTTACGGTCGTGAAAAGAGACTCGATCTGTCCCAACTGGGTCGTCAACAGCCAGAAGCGATTCTTGAACGTCACGCTCTCCACGCATGGAAGTTGCACCTGCGACATCCGATCGAAGGAAAATCGATGCAATTCGAGGCTCCCCTGCCCCCGGACCTCAGCCCCTGGTGGGATGCCGCCTCCGAATCGTCCTCCTGAGCCTTATCAGACCGATTACCCCCCCCGAAAACCACTCCGCAGAATCTTTGCTGACGTTGCGAAGGTAACGGGGCCCGGATACTCTGAAGATCTGCCGGATAGGCCTTCATGGCTATGCCCTCTTCAAAGGGCGTGACC